>DATLUO010000115.1 GCA_035533075.1 Pirellulales bacterium
CCGTCCTCTTTCGGCCGCGCACGGTAAAGTTTTCCTGACAGCGAATACCCGTGCGCCGTTCGCCCAACCCGGTGTTCACGGTGTCGCGACTCCAGCCAAACAACTCTTCCACTCGCCGAGGATTGCCGTCGCAATACTTGACCGCCATCTCCGCCTGAAACTGCCGCCGCCGAAAGCCGGTCAGCTTCCGGGCTGCCGACTTGATCGTCGCCAAAACCGATTCCGTCAATTCGCTAAGCATCCGTCTCCTCCGTGAGACCGCAGGGCCATCATTTCTCTGCCGCCGCCCAATTATTTACCACAGTCCACGTTTTCACGGTAGGTTAATTTCTGCCCGGTGCCTTAGAGTCCTCGGAGAGCTGGCGGGCCGGCCAGTCGTCAGCCCAGTCTGGTCTGCGGTCGGCAAGAATCTGCACGGCCGCATCTTCATAGGGATTGGGGCCGGGGATGGTATGCCACGCGACCATGCTCGGCGTGTGCGGCCGATCTTCGAGACGCATCGGGCGACAAGCCTGCGAACGCGGTCCCACCGCCAATAAGGCGAGCCGCGCCATGTGGCCCTCATGCGTCGGCCAGCCGGCTCTGGCGCGCTCTTGAGGCACGGCTTTCCGCAGCAGGTCTTGAGCTGCCTTCGAGAGCTTTTTTCGGTCCGCCTCCGTCAGGCCGGCCACCATTTCGGCAAACGCGATCGGCGTCGACTGATTCACGGCCTCGAGAAAGCCGCTTGGCGTTTTCAGCATCTCGTGACGGTCATTCGCTAGTCGCGTCATAACAGAGCGTATTGATAAGCGGACTCTCTTCCCCCTCGACCATCAGCCGGGCTGCCAGAATATGCTTGCACGGACCTCGTTGCCCGCGGTATCGGTTGCACCATCGACAAGAGCAGCGATCGCCCTCGGCTTCGAGCCGCACGAAATGGTGAACATCGCTGCCGGGAATCTGCAAATGCGTCTCGCCGTTCTGTTGCTTGACGATGCGGCAAGTCCCGGAGGCGACCAGTTCGCGTGCAGCCTTGAGCCGCGGTTGCTGCGATTCCACTTTTCCGACGTCGAAGGGGAGCACGCGATGGAAGTACCGCCCCGTCGAGAGATCGTATCCCACCAGGCCACGTGCTCCGAGAACCGCGAGGGCCGCTTCGATCGACGATTCTCCGCATCCGAACCGCATCGCCAATTGCCCCGGCTCGATTTGAGACTGCCAGTTCAGAGATTCGGCGACGGCGGGCAATGGCTGCTGCCAGTCTGCGGTTGCCAGCCGCGCGAGCATCTGCCCTTCTCCGGAGAATCCGCGATTCAGCTCGGGGCTGACAAGCGAGAAGAAGCGGCCGATTTCAAAGCGGAACTCCCAACCGCTCGTCTGCGACTCTTCGTCGTACCAGATCAAGAGTTTCTGGGCGAAGGGAACCAGCCCTTCGAGAACGCGGACGCGCTCGACACCTCGCACTTGGACGGAGCCGCGGACCGGCCGCGAGGCGAGCCGGACCTTTTGACCCGTGCGGGCAATGTGAACCGGCCGGTAGCCGTTGCTCACAGGTGGCAGGCTGCGAAACAACTCACGGGCTTCCGCCGCGGAGAGCTCGAGTTGTGGCGTCATGCGCGGTTGATACGCCTGAACCTCGCAAAAGCCCTTGACCCAGCGCACCGGCAATTTCACCTTCCGCTCGACGACCTGCTCGTCGCCGCGAATGAGCGTGACGCCATCTCCGCCCACTTGCAATTTGGCGTTCTCTTCGTCGTTCATCCGCCGCAAGGCGGTCCGCATCGCATCGTTGAAGTCGACGTTGGTCGTCCCTTTGCCACGCAGCTCGACGTCGAACGCATCGGGCGACAAATCGACGCGGGCATAGACGCCGCAGCAGCTAGAGAATCCCTCGAATCGCAGCATGCCTCCGCCGCTGGTCACCACCGGATCGGTCCACACCAGCGCCGGCGCCTGCTGAAAGAACCGCGTGCGGACGATCGCCGCCAGGATGCTCAAACATCTTCCTGCCAACGCGGGTCGTCGCAAATGGCCGTCAAAGAATAGATCGTCCGACGTTTCCTCAAGGCTGGTGACCAGCCGAATCGCGGGGCGGCCGGAGTGTTCGAGAACGGCTGAATCGAACGGGTAGGCATAGGTGTAGCTGATTGCGGTCGACATCGTTTTCACCAGCGATCGAAGCTCGCTCCGCGCAGTGACGTGAACCGGTTGATTCCGCTGCTCTGCGAGTAAAGTAGACCACGGGACCGGGGCGAAAGCAACTGGCTCATCGAGCCTTCCGCGAGTCATGCGTCGGGCAGTGAATACTGCACAATCGCGAATTTCGCGATCCAACCACCGACGACGTAAACCGCTGCTGGCACGAGACTTTAGCGACAATCATATTCCACTCGTCTGGGGAGTGCCTCAGCAAACCGCGCAGCGCGCTGCGCGAAGGCCATTGCCGCGAAGTAAGGAGCGGCCGAAAAAGGGCACGCGGTCGTGGAGGGCCTAAGTGAGAGGGAATTCGGCTCGCAAACGACGGCGCAGCGCGCTGCGCGGCGGGTTCCGGGCACGCCTTTCCGACGCGCAGCACGCTGCGCGGCCAGGTGGCCTACCGCTCGGAACGCGCAGCGCGCTGCGCGTCGCGGTTGGCCGGCAACAAGACGGGCAGTGGTTTCCGACCGGCGTGGCGAGGCGCGGGCGGCGGCGATAGAATGGCAGTCAGGCACGTTCGAAGAGGGTTGAGGGTTATCGAGCGGTTCATTCAAAAAAACCTAAAGCCTTCCCGCCTTCGCTCCAGTCCGCCGTGAGCCTCTCCACTCCTTTTATCCACCGACCGGTCGGTACGACCTTGCTGACGGCAGCCATCATGCTGGCCGGGGCGCTGGGCTATATGCTGCTGCCGGTCTCGCCGCTGCCGCAGGTGGAGTTTCCCACGATCCAGGTGACGGCCGCGCTGCCCGGCGGCAGCCCGGAGACGATGGCCTCGGCCGTGGCCACGCCGCTGGAACGGCAGTTCGGCCGCATCGCCGGCGTCACGGAGATGAGCTCGGCCAGTACGCTGGGCATCACGCAGATCACGCTGCAATTCGATCTGGACCGCGATATCAACGCCGCCGCCCGTGACGTGCAGGCGGCCATCAACGCCGCCCGCGGCCGCCTGCCGCCCAACCTGCCGGAGAACCCCACCTATCGCAAGATCAATCCCGCCGATGCGCCGATCATGATCCTGGCGCTCACCAGCGAGACCTACGCCAAAGCCCAGATGTACGACGCGGCCTCGACCATCTTGCAGCAAAAGCTCTCGCAGGTCAAAGGCGTGGGGCAGGTGCGGGCGGGCGGCGGCTCCGCGCCGGGCGTGAGGGTCGAACTCAATCCCACCATCATGAACCACTTTGGCGTCGGACTCGACGACGTGAGAACCGCCCTGGCCAACGCCAATGCCAACCGTCCCAAAGGCCAAATCGCCGACGACAAACGGGCCTGGTCGATCAGCACGACCGACCAGTTGCTGACCGCCAAAGAATACCGGCCGCTGATCGTCGTCTATCGCAACGGCGCGGCCGTGCGGCTGGCCGAGGTGGCCACCGTCAGCGACTCGGTGGAAGACCTCCGCAACGCCGGGCTGACCAACGGCGAGCCGTCGATCATGCTCATCGTTTACCGCCAGCCGGGGGCCAATATCATCGACACAGTCGATCGGCTTTATCGCCTCCTGCCGCAGTTGGAAGCTCAGATTCCCGCCGACATCAACCTGACCGTGGCCCTGGACCGCACGGCCACCATCCGCGCCTCGGTCCACGACGTGCAAATCACGCTCATCATCTCGGTGCTGCTTGTGATTCTGGTGGTGTTCCTGTTCTTGCGCAACGTGCGGGCGACGTTCATTCCCAGCGTGGCCGTGCCTGCCTCGCTGGTGGGCACGTTCGGCGTGATGTACTTGTTCGGCTACAGCCTCGACAACCTCTCGCTGATGGCCTTGGCCATCGCCACCGGCTTCGTGGTCGACGACGCCATCGTGGTCATCGAGAACATCTCGCGGCATCTCGAGAACGGCATGCCGCCGATGGCCGCCGCCTTGCTAGGGGCCAAAGAAATCGGCTTCACGGTGCTTTCGATCAGCGTCTCGCTGGTGGCCGTGTTCATACCGATCTTGCTGATGAACGGCCTCGTGGGCCGGCTGTTTCGCGAGTTCGCCGTCACGCTTTCCGTGGCCATCATGGTGTCGCTGCTCATTTCACTGACCACCACGCCCATGATGTGCGCCTACATGCTCAAGCCGCAGGGCCACGAGCGGCACGGCCTCGTCTATCTGCTCTCGGAATGGGTGCTCAACTTCATCGTCGGCTGCTACGGCCGGTCGCTGGCGTGGGTGTTGCGGTGGCAACGATTCACGATGTTGCTGACGCTCTTCACGCTGGGCGGCACCGTCTATCTCTACGTGATCGTGCCCAAGGGCTTTTTTCCGCAGCAAGACACCGGCCGCCTCACCGGCAATTTGTTGGCCGACCAGGACACGTCGTTCCAGGCCATGGACTTTCTGTCGAAACGTTTCTCCGACGCCGTGATGGAAGATCCCGCGGTGCAAGGGCTGACCGTCTTCACCGGCGGACAAAGCGGCGCCACCAATGCCGCCCGCATGTTTGTCAGCCTCAAGCCGCTGGAAGAACGGAGGATGACCGCCGATGAAGTTGTGGCCCGCCTGCGCCGCAACCTGTCGGGCATCCCCGGCGCCACGCTCTATCTCTCGGCCTACCAGGAACTGCGGATCGGCGGCCGGCCGAGCAGTACGCAGTATCAATACACGCTGCGCGGCGACAATCTCGACGACCTGAAGCTCTGGGGACCGAAGCTCCGCGACGAAATGCGCAAGCTGCCGGCGTTGAACGACGTCAACAGCGACCAGCAGAACGGCGGCCTGCAATCGTCGCTGAGTATCGACCGCGTGGCGGCGGCGCGGCTGGGCATCACCATGCAGCAGATCGACGATACACTTTACGACGCCTTCGGCCAGCGAATGGTTTCGACCATGTACAAACCGCTGAACCAATACCACGTGGTGATGGGAGTCGAGCCGACCTTTTGGCAGAACCCCGACGCCTTGCGGCACGTCTACATCCGCGGGCAAACCGGCGCCGAAATCCCTCTGGCCGCGATCTACCGCTACACATCGGGCACGACGGCACTCTCCGTGAACCACTCCGGGCAGTTTCCCTCGGTGACGCTTTCGTTCAACCTGGCCGCCGGCGCTTCGCTGAGCGACGCGGTGGAGCAGATCGAGCAATTGACCGACACGCTGGGCCTGCCTGAATCGATTCAAGGCAGTTTTCAGGGCACGGCCCAGGCGTTCCAGGCGTCGCTCAGCAATCAGCCCTGGCTGATTCTGGCGGCGCTGGCGGCGGTGTATATCGTGCTGGGCATGCTCTACGAGAGCTTCATTCATCCGCTGACGATCCTTTCGACGCTTCCCTCGGCCGGAGTCGGCGCGCTGTTGGCGCTGCTGGCCTGCGGCACGGAGTTGAACGTGATGGGCCTGATCGGCATCTTGCTGTTGATCGGCATCGTGAAGAAGAACGCGATCATGATGATCGACTTTGCCTTGGAGGCCGAGCGCGATCACGGCAAGCTGCCCGAAGCGGCCATCTTCGAGGCCTGCCTGTTGCGGTTTCGTCCGATCACCATGACGACGATGGCCGCGCTCTTGGGCGCGTTGCCCTTGGCGCTGGGCAGCGGCAACGGCGCCGAGCTGCGCCGCCCGTTGGGCATTTCGATCGTGGGCGGCCTGATCTTCAGCCAGATGCTGACGCTCTACACCACGCCGGTGGTGTATCTCTATATGGACCGGCTGCGATTGCGCTGCCAGCGGCTATGGAGTCGAACGACGACCGATGCTCGGTGCTGAACCACCTGCCCGGCCGGGGCGGGCAGGTGGCCGAGAGCCAGCGCGCTTAGGCGAGCGCGGCGGTTGAGGAGCAACTGTCGCAGACGAGCAGACGGCAGGCGTCAAGGTCGCCGCGGATGCGCTGAAGCTCGTTCAGCACATAGGGACCGTAATCGAGCCACTGGCCCGACTCGATCGCCCGCTCGAGGGCCGCCAGCAGCTCGTCGAACAAGCCAAGCGTCGTCGCCAGCGGATCACCGCTTGCCGACGGCGGAGGCGGCGGAGGCGAGTTGTCGCTGACTTCAAGCACCGCCGCGTCCTCCTCTCGAGTGGCGCTGGTGGCCGCCTCGCTTTGCGTGAGCGCGGCCACGCGCTGCCGCTCGATCCGCTTGAGACCTTGTTCCAGCAGTCGAGCTAACTCCTCTGGGGGTAAAAACGACAGATCTGTCGTTTTTCCACCCATAAGTAGTACAATCTTCGCCTGGCGCATGTACCGCTGGGCGGTGCGCGCGGACCAGTCGAAATGGTCCGCGAGCCATGCCGACCAGATTTCTTTCGGGCAGAGGTCCTGTGCTTCCAACAGCGCCATGCCGGCTTGAACCGAGTGCCGGCAGAATCGCAGCGCCGCGTCCTCGGCCAAGTCGTGGGCCGCGTTGGCCCATTCGGCCAGTTGTTCCAGACGCTGCCGCTTTTCTTCCGACAACTCCTCGCGGTTGGCCGGCGGGGGCCCGTCGCGCCGCGCCGGCAGGTTTGGACGACCGGTGCCGTTATGGCCGGTCGGCTTGGCGCCCTCTTGGTTCTCCTCGGGTTGTTGTGATGCGGTTGACATATTGTTACTCCTGTGAAAACAACTGTGTGACAAATCAAAGGCAATTGCCTCTCTCCGTGCGAGTTGACGTTTGCGTAGGATGGGCAGTGCCCACCGCAAGCCAATGGTGGGCACCGCCCACCCTACGGCCATCCGTCGGGCCGCGGCGGGCCGCGGGCCAGGTGAGGTGACTTCATTCGTTTGCCCGATCCGCTCGGTTTGGCTTACAACCGACCCTGTCCGCAAAGCGGTTGCGCGGGGGCGCGCGACGCCCGGCCACAGACGGCCGCCGGCGCGCGGCGACAAAGCCGGCTAAATGGTGGGAAGCGACCGAGAGATTGGTCTAGGCGTCACTCGACGGCGTGACGCGACCGGCAGGCGCCTGCCTGACCAGGAGAAGATCAACGCTTTCCGACGCCGAGCTATCGCTCCTCGCGCGACGGACCGGCCAGTGTATATACACTGGCCGGGTTCAGTATACATCCGATTCGCGCACAGTCAACCACCTGTCAAGACACAAAATGTAGTGGCCAATCCGTTGCAGACCACAAGATGTTGTGTGCCCGCCTCACTCGTTTTCCCGCCGTGCGGCCGCGGCAAGCTCCGCAGACAGCTTATGAACTCAAGGTGAGATTCGATAAACGACTCGGTAGCTTTGAAACCGACGTTCACGAAGCTCTAGCTTAGCCATCGGCTCAAACGCTTTTTCGCTTCCTCATGATCGACGCCCTCGCCGGCGTCAAGCTGCCGCAAACCCTCGTCAACCTTCTGTCGAAAATAAAGCTCCGACATGATGTCCGCGACCGTCACGTCGTCAGGCAGCCGCTGGATCATGTCGATTACCGCTTGCTTTGTTGTCATGCTATGCTCTTACTTAGGAAGCGTTTATGACGTGACTCTTTGGATGACCGCCGAGATTAGCGGGGCCCGAACACCGAAGACGTGTCGACGGAAAAGCCTCTCAGCAAGGCCGACGCCGCCAGGTCGCCGCGAGCGAATCGCCCGGCTTCGGCATATCCGTCACCCTTCAGTTCGAGCACCATGATCGTCTCCGATTCGGGATCGACAATCCAGTATTCCGGAATCCCCGCCTCGGCGTAACCCGCGGGCTTGTCGACCGTATCGCGTTTTTTATCGTCGGAGCTGACGATTTCCAGAACGAGATCGGCGCCGAGCCAACAGCGGTCTTCGCGGCGCGGGTCGCCGGCTGACAGCAACAGGAGCAAATCGGGCTCGCGGTATTTGCCTTCGCGTATGCGAAGGCGCAGCGGGGCGAACAACACCTCGCCCCCACGCGGCGAAATAAAGGCATCGAACGCCATCAGCAGACGCTTGAGTATCGACTGGTGCTTGTCGCTAGGCATCGGCAAGAGCTCCACGAATCCGTCGGTGAATTCCACCGGCAGCCTGGTATGGTCGGTGAGGAGCAGGTATTGCTCGTCAGTCCATGACCCCTGGGCGGGCAAGATTTGCTCCAGCGCATCTTTCCAGGGCATGGGAAAGCGAAAACCGACGGCCGTATTGATCGTGGTGTTCATGGGCGAATTCTCAGGACCACTCTTTCAAGCAATTCTACACCGCGATGCTGATGCCCGGAACGGCGACGGGATAAAAGCCGTCGGCGTTGGCGGCGAGCGGGGCGGAGGCGTTAAAATCTTCGGCGTCGGTGGTCAGCATCAAGTGCGAAGCCAGCGCTTGGTCCCATTTCACCTCTTTGCCCGAATAGGTCGCCATGCGGCCCAGAATGGCGGTGAGGGTCGAGTGGGCGCCGTTCTCGGCCTCGTTGAAATCGCTGCCGCTGCGGATGGCCTCGAACAGCGCGTCGTGCTCTTGCTGATACGGGTTGCCGCTGCCGGTCGAACCCGCACGCGCGCGGCCCTTGGTGCGCAGCCGCAGCTCGGCTTCGCCCGTGGCCAGAATCCGGCCGCCGCTGACGTCGCTCCAGCCGCGCGTGCCGTGAGCGAACTCGGCCACCGAGTTCAAGCAGCCGGGAATCTGCCGGCACTGGCTGAACATCTTCGCACCATTGGCGTAGGTGTACTCGATGAAATGGTGGTCGTAGATGTTGCCGTACTCCTTGCCCGTCCGCACCTGCCGCCCACCCTGGCCCTGGGCGGCGACGGGCGGGGCGCCCTGCACCCAGTTGCAGACGTCGAGATTGTGAATGTGCTGCTCGACGATATGGTCGCCGCTCAGCCAGTTGAAGAAGTACCAGTTGCGGATCTGGTATTCCAGCTCGGTCAGCCCGTCGTGCTTCACCGGCTGCTTGGCGGGCGCGGCGGTGTTCCAATAGCAGCGATAAAACGTGATGTCGCCCACCGCCTTGTCCTGCAATCGCTTGACCAGATCGACGTACACGGGGTCGTGATGGCGTTGCAGTCCGACGCCGACCTTCAGCCCGCGCCGCTTCGCTTCTTCGTTGGCCGTCAGCAACCGCCGCACGCCGGGAGCGTCGGTGGCGACGGGCTTCTCCATGAACACGTGCTTGCCCGCCTTCACGGCATATTCGAAATGGGCCGGGCGAAAGCCGGGCGGCCCGGCGATGAGCACCACGTCGACGCCGCTGTCGATCGCCTGGCGATAGGCGTCGAGGCCGACGAACTGCCGCTCGCCGGATACCTTGATGCGCGGCGACATGTTGGGAGTGGCGGCCAGCGCATCGAGACTGCCGCGCAGCCGGTCGGCGAAAGCGTCGGCCATGGCCCACAGTTCGACCGGCCCCTGGGTGCTGAGCGCCTGGGCGGCGGCGCCGGTGCCCCGCGCGCCGCAACCGACCAGCGCGATCTTGATCGTTTCGTCGTTGCCCGCATGGGCCGATCGCACGAGCGCCGATGTGCCCAGGGCCGCGCTGACGGCCAGGGTGGAGCTGCGCGCCAGGAACTCGCGGCGTGTGGGAACGGTCGGCTGCTTCGGCAAGGAATTGTTGGCCATGATCATCGGGCCTCGTTTAAGGGAGGTTGGAGCGTGAAATGCGAGACTTTATGCTGACTGCCCGGACGATTTCCGTCAAGCGCACGAGCGGATCTTTGAGCGGCGGCCCTCAGCGCCTATGATAATAATAGAAAGGATGGCCTTATGTTGACTTTGCGAGAGTTCGACCTTCGCTGCCGAGGCTCAGAGGACGTGGTCGAAGAGTGGCGACTGCCGCAATCTGAAATCCGAGAGCTTTGGCGGTTTGAAGACCTGCTGTCGATGGCCACGGACGCCATATCCACCGCCATCGTAATCTATGGACAATTCTGCCGCGAAGGGAGCTTTCCGGGCATGGACTCGCAACTCAAGGGCGAAGCCGCCATTTCCTATTTTATCGCGGTCGCGCGGAAAGTAAGCGTCACCGCCGATGCCGTCGAAAGGATGGCCGCCGAACGGCAGGCCGACGCCACGGTGGTCCGCGGCGTGGAGGAGTTGCGGTCAAGCATGGCGCGACTGCGCGACACGCTGGCCGCCGCGGAGTGGCGTGAAATCGACCTGATTGCGCCTTCAGACGACGAATTGCACCAATACGTGAACGATGCTCGACCACCGCTCGACTACTACGCCGAGTAACTCGTGAGTGACGGGCAATGAAGCCGATCCAACGAGGAACGATCATTTGGGCGGCGATCGCCGACAAAGAGCGGCGTTCCGAGAGTAAAGAGCGCCCGGCGCTCGTTGTTTCGTCCAATGAACGCATCGCGGCAGGCGACGACCTCGCCGTTTTGGTGATCAGCACAAAGTTCGCGTATCCGCCGCCTCCGCATTGGTTCTTGGTGCCGAGCGACCCTAGCGGCCACCCCGTAACGGGATTAGACCAGCCGTCCGTAGTGAAGACCGATTGGCCGGAAAGAATCCCGCAGTCGCAGGTATTGCAGGTCCGCGGCCGAGCGCCCGCGGCACTTGTCAAGCAGGTGATTAACTACCTCAAGCAGCAAATCGCCAAGCGGCCGCCGAAGCCGCAGTGATGCCGACTCGGGCTCCTTCCGCCGTCAGGTTTGAATCCAAGATGCGGCTGGAAACTCTTACATCCCAATCCGCTGCACCCGGTGGTTTTGCGTGTCGAGGACGTGAATCCGCCCTTGGCTATCGCGGACCAGCGCCCAGGGATGATCGAGCTCGCCGGGCGCGCGGCCTTGACGGCCCCAACAACCGAGCGACTTGCCCGATCGGTCGAACTTTTGCACGCGGCCATTGCCCCACTCGCAAACGTAGAGTTGGCCGGCATCGTCAAACACCAGGTCGTAAGGATAGTAGAGTTGCCCCGGTCCGCTCCCTTCCTCGCCCCACAGATCGAGCAGGTGCCCGTCGCCGTCGAAGACCTGGATGCGATGGTTGCAGGCGTCGGCCACCCAGATGCGGTCTTGCTCGTCGACCACCATGTTTTGCGGCCGCATGAACCGCCCCCGCTCGGAACCGTGCCCGCCCCATTCGAGCAGGAACTCGCCGTCGGGCGAAAACTTTTGAATCCGGTCGTACTCGCCATATTCAGCCACATAGAGATTGCCCGACGAATCTTCGACGGCGTCGGTCACCAGGCCAAACTCGCCGGGCGCATGACCAGGCACGCCGCCCATCGTCTCCAGCAGTTCACCCTGCGGCGAATAAACGAGCAGGCGGAAGTAGTGCGTGTCGGCCACCAGCAGCCGGCCGCGTCGATCGAACGACAGCCCGGTGGGCCGCCCGGCTGAGTGGACCGGCGTCTGCCAACCGCGCAGGTAGTTGCCATCGGCGTCGAACACCTGGATGCGGGCCGTCATATCGACGATATAGAGATGGTCTTGGCCGTCGATGGCCATGGCCCGCGGCTTTTGCAGCCGTCCTTCAGAAATGCCGCGGCGGCCCCAGACTTTTTCGACCCGGCCGGTCGAGCGGCCTTCGTCATCGCAACCGGCGGCAAACACCAATATCAGCAGTAACCAAAAGCGGGCGGTGGCTGGGGCAGAGCTGGCCGGATTCGATCGGCAATCGCCGAAGAACGTAGCCGGCCAGCGATGCCCCGGTGGTGGCGCTGCCGGGGCATCGCCGCGACAGCACGCTACCGCTGAACCAGGCACGAGTCGCGGCTCTGCCCCAGCCACCGCTTTTTGTTTCAGCCAACGTTTGGAAATGTCAGGCATTTTCTTAACCGCCTGCCGCGGAGGGCGGTAGTAATTCCCACTCGGTCAGCTCGCCGCACTGAGGGCATTCGGTGAACGTCTTTCCGGCCTTGAACTGCATTACCACGCTGGCCCGGCCGGGCGCCGGCCCGACGCTGGTGCTCAACGCCGTCGAAAGCCGCTTCTTGCCGCAACTGGTGCATTTATACTTGCCGCTCTGCCCGACCACCGCTCCCGGCACCCGTTCTTGCTCGGCGTCCGTCTGCCGCCGCGGCCCAAGCGCGCCGTAAATGGGCGGCGGCGCCGCTTCCGCAATCGCATATCCCTGGTCGCCCTCCATCGAGGCCGGCGCCGCCAACGCCATCGAGAACGGCTCCAACGACGGCATCGTCAAAATCGGATCGTTCCCGTGGGACTCATCGCTGATGCGGTAGCCGGCGTCCTGCTTGGTGTCGTCCAAAAAGTCGTCCGGCACGCTCAACTGCTTGCCGAACTTGCTCATCAGCCTGGACCAGTGTGTTTCGGGCACGTCGTACTTGCCGGCGTAGATGTCGCGGTCGTCGAACTGCGCGCCGCACTGCCGGCAGGACCGCTTGCCCTCCCAGCTCACCGCGTCCGGCGAATCGGCCATTTGCCGCAGCCGCTGTTCGAGATCGACCTTGATGTAAACGCGACCGCAGGGGCAGGCCCAAAAACGGAACCGCGAGATGCCCGCCGTTCGCAGATTGCGGCGAAACAACTCCACCGCCGCCGCGCGACGGTCGTCGTCCTTTTCGTTGAGGCCGCGCAGCAAATGCGGCACGAACGGCCGGGCTTCGGGCATCACCTGTTCGATCACCTTGGCCGCTTTCTCGCGCACCAAAGGCTGATCGTCGCCCAGCCGGGCGTAGAGCGCCGGCAGCGCTTCTTTGGCCGCGGGACCGATGGCGCCCAGGCAAACGGTCGCCCAATGTCGCGCCAGCACGTGCTCCGACTCGCCATAACGGACGAACGTGCCCAACTCGCTGGCCGCCTCAGGCCCCACGCCCGCCAGAATATCGGCTGCTTTACGCCGCTCCGATGCGTCGGACGACGCCAAGAGATCGAGCCAAAACGCCAGCGGCTTGCCGTCGTAGGCCGGCGCCTGGGCGGCACCGCTGGGCATTGCCGGTTCTTCGCCAGGCGCACGATTCGGCGCAATGACAAACGTCTGTCCGCATTGCGGACATTTGGCCCGCTTGCCCACCTGGTCGTCACGGGCGGAAAGCTTTTTTCCGCAAGAACACGTTACGGGGATCGACATGCAACCATTGTAACGCGCCCCCGCTCGCCTTAGAATCAGTCCAGCCTGATTCGCTGGCGTTTGATTCTGGGCAAAGTCTCACCGCGGTTCTTCGACGACCGTCTTGGCCGTCGCCGCAGGCAACACGAGCAGCCATCCACGGGCTCTCCAGGCAATGGCCGAGAATGGAATCGACGCAAAGGGCCGCGGTCAATACGAGCGTGGCCTTCGTTGCCAAATTGAAAAGGTAGGACAAAAATGCCTCGCCGGTGGGTGCGAGTTGCGACGGGTCAATCATTGCGGACCTTCCTGGCGCTTGCTGCGCCGTTTTCGTGTGGAACTGTGTGACCTGCGGATTTCATCGAGCTGGTCTGGCGTGATCTGCTCGTCTTCCAGCAATCGCAAAACGAGGCTTTCGGCGGAGCCGCCAAAGAGGCGCGCGAGCATGCCGTGAATCGCGCGGCGCTGCGCCCTCTCTCGCCGCACGGCTGCGCGATAAACGTAGGCTTTGCCGCGCACTTCATGCTCGACATAACCCTTGGCTTCGAGAATACGGAGCAACGTTCGCACCGTGGAATCGTGCGGCCCGTCGGGCAACACGGCCCGTACCCCGTCCGCCGTCAGCGATCCGGCGTTCCATAGCGCTTCCATGATCTGGCTTTCACGCCGCGTCAGAGTCTCGGAACGAGGACGAGCCATTCCACACCACCTTTCGTTAAATAATTAACGGCACTCGTAAGTCTATCGCTTCCGCGCTCGATAGGCAAGAGTTCGGCAGCCAGGATTTACGCCCGAATCGGGCGCGGTCGTCCAACGTGGTCGACCTGTCGTCCCCGAACGCTGCGATTTGTGCTATCCGATCGTGTTCCTCATCGTAAGATGACGTAACGCCAATCTGGCCCAGACGCTCAGCAAGCTGGGGTGCCGTGTTTCGGTTGCACGCCCGACCGGCTTCCCGACTTTTTGGCTGCCGTGCTCAAAGGCCACGATTTGCGGAAGTTTGCGGAAAGCGTCCGGCTCAAGCAGCCGCGTAGTTGACTTTGACGACCGCGGTCGGTTCAAATTGCGCACGTTCGGGCCGGGGTTGGTTCCAAGTTTTGCCACACGAAAAACACCTTGTGAGGACCGCCATGCACACACTCGCTCGCCGCCTGCTGAGATTGACGGCAGTCGCTCGTTTTACCGTCGCACTTGCTTTGGCGTGCGTCGCCAGCGCGGCCGCTTACGCCGACAATGAACCGGCGAAGGCCGCCGAGGCCCCCCACGGGCTGCGCATCTACTCGATCGGACACAGCTTCCATGTCTTCATGCCAGGCATCCTGGCCCAGGTCGCGAAGTCGGCGGGCATCGCCGACCATCAGCAAGTTGGGCTGTCGTCGATCGGCGGCTCCTACGTCAGCCAGCATTGGGAGGTGGCCGACGACAAGTTCAAATCGAAGGCCACGCTGGAGTCGGGCAATTTGGACGTGCTGACCATCGCCCCGTTGTTCTTGCCGGACGAGGGCATCGAAAACTTCGTGCGTCTGGCGTCGGAAAAAAGCCCGCACATTCGCGTGCTGGTGCAAGAGTTTTGGCTGCCGTTCGACGCGAACGTCAATTTCAGAAAGGAGAAAGTTCCGCCTCCCAACCGCGAAGAGTTCGACGTGAAAAAACTCGATGAGGAGCACGACAAATACTTCCACGACATCGACGAGCAAGTGAAGGCGCTGAATGAGAAATACGGCGGCAAGCCGGCGGTGTTCGTGGCGCCGGTCGGCCAGGCGGTGCTGGCGCTGCGCAAGAAGATCGCCGAGGGCGCCGCGCCGGGCCTGACGAAGCAGACCGACCTGTTCACCGACGCCATCGGCCACGCCAGGCCACCCTTGGCGGTGCTCGTCGCTTATTGCTATTACGCGCAAATCTATGGCCGCAATCCCGTGGGCCTGCCCGCCCCGGCGGCGCTGAAGGGCGTGGCCGACGAAGAGTTGCCCAAGCTGAATCGCTTGCTGCAAGAAATCGCTTGGACCACCGTCACCAACCACCCGCTCAGCGGCGTGAAGGCGAAGTAGACTGGACGGTGTCGGGCAGCGCGTTACAATCAAGGGTTGATTTCGCTTCTTTTCCCTGCCCGTGGAGGGTTTTTGAAATGGCTCGTCGAACCTTGTTTCTCGTTGGCGCCGCGGCCGTGGCGGCGGCGTGGATGATCTGCGGCAACACCAACGCCGGCACCAAGTCGGACGCCTTGCGTGGCAACTATCTGGAGTCGCGCACCTGCGACATTTACACCGGGCCCTGCTTCGCCAATTCGCAAGTCGGTCTGGGCGGGCACGAGGCCATCCTGGCCTGGAACATCGAGTCGGGCAGCTTCGGCGGCATCGATCTGAGCGGCCTGAACGTGGTGATGGCCGTGCGGGCCAACGACACGCTCGGCTTCGACGGCGGCCTGGAGGTTTCGCCCGACGTGATCAAGTCGGTGATTCTCGTCGACGAGCGGGCCAACACGGCCCAGCGCGAGGCCCTGGTCGGTCTGGCGAAGAAACGCGCCCCGCGCGTCGTGGGCGACGTGGTGCGGGTGGCCGCGGCGCCGATCAAGATCGACGTCGATCATGCCGAGGGCGTGGCTCATCTCGACGCCGGCAAAGAGGCCCGGTTGACCACGCGCAAGATCATGAAGTGCGATTGCGTCTGCACGAACGAGGCGGTCTTCTATCCGCCGCTGGCCCAGGTGGAGAAATCGTCGCCGGCCTTCACGGTCGACGGCGGCTTCCAGGGCCGCGGGCTGAAAGAACACTGGTCGAACCCCGGCACCCGCAGCGCGTTCGTGGCCAGGTTCGCGGAGTAGAACGCATCAAGCATTGTTGTTGCGTTCCGCCGGGTTTCGATATAATCGAAGCGCCGCCGACAGGCAGCTCTGCCTGCCGAATTTGGTCGGGCGGCGGACCCACCCGCACACGCTCAATCCAGGAGAGGTTGCCATGCTTCAAGTGCTCTTCAACCGCAACTACCGCGACTGCGAAGGAACCACCCGCCGCGAGTTCTTGAAAGTCGGCACGCTCGGGGCCGGCGCGCTCTCGCTCCCGCAGCTCCTGGCCGCACGGGCGGAAGCGAAGGCCGCCGGAAAAGCGGTCAAGGACACCTCGGTGGTCTGGGTCTGGCTCGGCGGCGGCCCTACTCACATCGAAACCTTCGACCCCAAAATGTCGGCGCCGGCCGAATACCGCAGCATCACGGGCGAGGTCGGCACCAAGCTGCCCGGCATCACGCTCGGCGGCACGTTCCCCAAGCTCGCCTCGGTGGTCGACAAGATGGCGCTGGTCCGCTCCTTTGCCCACACCAACAGCGGCCACGGCGGAGGCACCCATTTCGTCATGACCGGTTACGACAACCGGCTGATCGACAACGGCGGCCTGCCGACCCGCCCCTCGCTGGGCTCGATCGCCGCGCGCGTGCGCGGCGCGAACCATCACGAAACCGGCATGCCGACCTACGTGCGTTTGGGCGGCATTGCCGCCGACGGTCCGTCCTTTCTCGGACCGGCCTACGCCCCGTTCGATCCCGCGGGTCAGGCCCGGCGCAATATGGATCTGGCGGTCTCCGATTCGCGTCTGCAAGACCGCCGCGAGCTGCTCGACGGACTCGACCGGCTGAGGCGGCGGGCCGATCACGACGCCTTGATGGAAGGACTGAACCGCTTCGAGCAGCAGGCGTTCGACCTGGTGTTGGGCAATGCCGCCAAAGCGTTCGACACCAAGGGCGAAGACCCGCACGTCGTCGAGCGCTATGGCAAGGGACTGGGCGAGCAGTTGCTGCGCGCCCGGCGGCTGTGCGAGGCGGGTTGCGGCTTCGTCACGGTTTCGTACGGGGGCTGGGACATGCACGGTCAGATCAAGCAGGCGCTCGAGCGGCGCAGCCCCGAGCTGGACCGTGGCTTGGCGGCCTTCGTCGACGATGTTGACAGCCGCGGGCTGAGCGACAAGATTCTGCTGGTCGTCACGGGCGAGTTTGGCCGCACGCCCAAGATCAACCGCAACGCCGGCCGCGACCACTGGGCGCCCTTGAGCACGCTGGCCTTGGCCGGCGGCGGTTTACGCATGGGCCAGGTCATCGGGCAATCGGCCAGCAAGGCCGACGTGCCGCAGACGACTCCCATCCGGCCGCAGGATCTGATGGCCACCGTGTTTCATGTTCTCGGCATCGAACCCAAGATTCAGTTCGTCAATCAGGCCGGTCGCCCGGTGTCCATGCTGGAAAGCGGTGCGCCGATCGACGAGCTGGTGTAAGCCCGTCCCACAGATCGATGTAGTCCTGCAACGCCAAACTACCCTATAATTGTGGCGTGGCGGGCGGAACCGCCTTTCCGGCATGGACTTCGGTTGAGGCATATCGAGTGACGAGTTCAGAATCATCGGCGGCAGAGGGGCCTGTTTCGGATCCGGCCTTGCCCACGCCGAGCGGCGAAAACTCGCGTCTGATGGACCCGGTCGCGCCGGACCGCGTGGCCGACCTGATCGGCATGATCAAGGAGTCGGCCGACAAGCTGCTGCAAGATCAGACCAGTCGCGGCGACCTGAAAATCCTCAGCCGCACGTTGCGCGAGCTGCGCTACGCCTTCAAGGTTTTTTCGCCTTATCGCACGCGCCGCAAAGTGACGGTTTTCGGTTCCGCCCGCACGCGGCCCGAAGACCCCGCCTTTCAACAGGCGGTGGACTTCGGCAAGGCGATGGCCGAGGCGAACTGGCTGGTGGTGACGGGGGCGGCCAGCGGCATCATGGAGGCCGGTCATCTGGGCGCGGGTCGCGAGAACTCGATGGGCCTGAACATCATGCTTCCCTTCGAGCAGGAAGCGAACCCGGTGATCGCGGGCGATCCGAAGCTGGTCCACATGAAGTATTTCTTCACCCGCAAGCTGATGTTCGTGAAGGAGTGCGACGCGGTATGCCTGCTGCCCGGCGGCTTTGGCACGCTCGACGAAGGGCTGGAGGTGCTCACGCTTTTGCAGACCGGCAAGCGCGACATGGTGCCGGTCGTGTTTCTCGACCCGCCGCGGGGCGACTTTTGGTCGGGCTGGCAGCAGTTCGTCAACGACCGATTGTTGCCGCGGGGCATGATTGCGCCTGAAGACCTGTCGCTCTATAAGCTGACCGACCGCGTCGACGAGGCGGTGGGCGAGATTTTGCAGTTCTATCGCGTCTATCACAGCATGCGCTACGTGCGGAACAAGCTGGTGCTGCGTTTGCAGTCGGCCCCCGGCGAGGAGTTGCTGGCGCGGATCCACGACGAGTTCGCAGACATCGTGCATGACGGCAAGTTCGTCGTCAGCGCGCCGCTGGGCGAGGAGCAGGACGACCCGGCCTTGGCAAAGCTGCCGCGGCTGGTGATGCGTTTCAACCGCCGCAATCTCGGCCGCTTGCGTCAGTTGATCGACTGCCTGAACCGCGGCGCCGTGTAGCACGCGCGGCGCGAGGTCCGATCACGCCAGAATCGCTTTCACCACCCGGCCGCTGACCATCGTCAGCCGCTCCTCCTGGCCGTTGTGCGGGAAGGTGAGTGCTTGGTGGTCGAGACCCAGCAAGTGCAAAATCGTGGCGTGCAGGTCATGGACGTGGACTTTGTTTTCCACCGCATAAAGACCCACGGGGTCGGTGGCACCGTAAGTCATGCCGCCGCGCACGCCGCCGCCGGCCAGCCACATGGTGAAGCCATAAGGATTATGGTCGCGGCCGTTGCCGCTCTCGCTCATCGGCGTGCGGCCGAACTCGCCGCCCCAGATCACCAGCGTGCTGGAAAGCAGGCCGCGCCGCTTGAGATCGGCCAGCAGGCCGGCGATGGGGCGATCGCTCTCGCGGCAATATCGGGCATGGTTCCCCTCGACGTTGCTGTGGGCGTCCCACTTGCTGCCCGATCCGGAGTAAATCTGCACGAACCGCACGCCCCGCTCCACTAGCCGCCGCGCCAACAAACAGTTGCGGCCCATCCGCTCCGTCTCCTTCTGGCCGATGCCATACAGGCGCAGCGTCTCTTCGGTCTCCTCGCGCAGTTCGACGGCCTCGGGCGCCGCCGCTTGCATGCGATAGGCCAGTTCATACGCCGCGATGCGGGCTTCGAGTTGGTCGTCCTCGGCCCGCTGCTGCTGATGACGGCGGTTGAGCTGCTGGATGAAGTCGAGCTTGGCCCGCTGCCGCGCGGCGGCGGCCGGTGGCGTCAGGTAGAGAATGGGCGATTCGCCTTCGCGGAACCGCGTGCCTTGATAGGTGGCGGGCATGAAGCCCGTGCCCCAGTTGCGGTTGCCGCCCGGCGGTTCTTCGGGGTAATCGGCCAGCACGACAAAGCCGGGCAGGTCGGCGTTTTCGCTGCCCAGACCGTAAATCGACCACGAGCCGAGACAGGGCCGGCCACCCAGAACGCTGCCGGTGTTCATCTGGCAAACGCTGCCCACGTGGTTCAAACCGTCGGCGTAGCAACTTCGGATCACGGCCAGCTCGTCGACGTGCCGGGCGATCTCCGGATACCAGTCGCTGACCCACGCGCCCGACTCGCCGTGCTGGGAAAACTGCCGCCGCGAAGCCAACAGCGGCGTGTCGGCCGTGCGGCCCATTGCGGTCACCGGCCGCGTGAAGCTGCCGGGCAGCGGCTGACCATCGAGCCGCGTTAGTTCCGGTTTGGGATCGAACAGGTCGATATGGCTTGGACCGCCGTCCAAAAAGCACCAGATCACGCTCTTGGCGCGGGCGGCAAAATGCGGCGGGCGCGCGGCCAGTGGGTTGCTCGGCGCGCTGGAAGTTGCGGCGGGGAGGCGGTCGGCCAAGAGAGACGTGAGGGCCAGGCCGCCGAGACCGCCACCGGCCTTCAGCAGAAATTCGCGGCGCGAATGGGGCAAAATGCGGTGGCTTTGCCCCAGCCACCTCGCTTCCTCGGATTGGTTTTGGAAATTCTCAATCGACATAGATGAACTCGTTGGCATTGATGAGCGCGTGGCAGAAATCGGCGAGCGAGTCGCCTTGGCCTTCGTGAGTTTGGGCACCAATGAAACGGGCGGCGGCCTCAACTTCCTCCGGCGCGGCGGGCCTGCCAAACGCCTGGCGATAAGCGGTGTTGACCAGCGCCGGCAAATCGCTGCCGTGCTCCGATCGCAGACGTTGCGCCCAGCGTGCCGACTGCTGCGAAGCCAACTCGCCGTTGAGCAGCAACAACGATTGCGGCGCGGTCGTGGTTTCCGCGCGACGTGGACAACTATGGTGCATGTCGGGCTGGTCGAACGCCTCGAACAAGGGATAGTGCAGGTTGCGCTTGGCGAACACATAGACCGACCGTCGCTGACGATCGCCGACCTGTTCGTCGGCGGTCCAGGCGTAGGTCTTGCTCAGACCTTCGGGCAGATCGGGCCGCGCACTGGGCCCGAACATCCGCGGGTTCAACTCACCGCTGACGGCAAGCATCGCATCGCGAATCGCTTCGCCCTCCAGCCGCCTTCGCCGGGTGTGCCAAAGAAGCCGGTTCTGAGGATCACGCTCAATGGCCGCCGCCGTCTCCGTCTGAGATGGATCGACACGCGATGCCTGCCGGTAGCTCGCCGAAGTAACCATCAACCGATGCAGGTGCTTCAGGCTCCAGCCATGCCGCACCAACTCCGAAGCCAGCCAGTCGAGCAACTCAGGGTGCGTCGGCGGCTCGCCCTGTGCGCCAAAATCGTTCGCCGTCGGCACGATGCCCATGCCAAAATGCTGTTGCCAAAGCCGATTGGCGATCACCCGCGATGTGAGCGGGTGGTCGGGCCGCGTGAGCCAATCGGCCAACGCAGCCCGCCGGCCGGTGCTTGCGCCGCCGGCGCGCGAGCTGATCGAGGCGGCCGCATCGCCCAAAAACGCGGGAAAGCCGGGCGTCAGCTCCTCGGCCGGTTTGTGCCACGCGCCACCCTCCAGCAGCCGTATGACCGGCGCGGAGGGGCCCACATCGCTCACGGCCATTACGCTGCCCAGCGCTTCGGGCCGCAGAGAGTCGAACTCTTTGAGCTTGGCTTGCAGCTCTTGGTAGCGTTGCTTGTCTTCGGCCGGCAGCTTGGCAGCCAGATCGCTTTCTTTCGGTTCCGCCTGCTTCAGTGCCATGCGGGCGATCTGCTCCTGGTAGGGCGTCCGCTCGTTTTCGGGCAGGGCCACCGCCTGGCGAATCTCGGCGCGGAACTTTCCCAGCAGGTATTCCCGCTGTTGCTGACGCTTGGAAGCCAGCAGCCGCTCAATCTCACCGCGGACCTCGGCCGTGGCCTCCTCCCAGGCGGCCAGTTGACTGCGGTAGCGGGTAAGCTCTTCGGGCGAAGCATCGGGCACATCGTGCGGAACCAGCGGCGCGAAGAACGCTTGCAAGCGGAAGTAATCGGCCTGGGCGATGTCGTCGTATTTGTGGTCGTGGCACTGAGCGCAGCCCATCGTCAGTCCCAGGAAGGCAAGCGACGTGGTGCCCGTGATGTCGTCGAGAATCTCCTGCCGCCGCTGCTCGAGATTGGCCGCGTTGTACTCGTCAGGATAAAGCCGGTTGTAGCCCGTCGCCGCCAGCGCCAGCACATTGTCGGAATCGAGCTCGTCGCCCGCAAGCTGCCACGACACGAAGCGATCGTAGGGAAGATCGTCGTTGAAAGCGCGAATCACGAAGTCGCGGTACTTATAGGCGTTGGGACGCAGCTCGTCGGCCTTGAAGCCGTCGGTCTCGGCATAGCGGACCAGATCGAGCCAGTATTGGGCCGCACGTTCGCCGAAGGCCGGCGAGGCCAACAACCGATCGACCACGCGTTCGAAAGCGTCGGGCCGCTCGTCCGCGATGAACGCCGCCTGTTCATCGGGCGTGGGGGGCAGGCCCACGAGATCGAACGACACGCGACGCAACAGTGTCAGCTTATCGGCCGGTGCGCTGGGGTGCATCGCGGCTGCTTCGAGTTTAGCCAGAATGAACCGGTCAATCGGGTTGACGATCCAGGACGATTTGGAAACGTCGGGTAGGGCAGGCCGTTCGGGCGGCCGAAAAGGCCAGTCGCCGTGGTTAAATGCGGCCGGTTCGTGAGCCCGCGCCAAGTTGCCGGCCGTCCCCGCGAGAAGTGCGGCGAAAACCGTCAACGCGGCTGCTGGCTTAAGTCGCACTAGAGGCACAGAACTTCTCCCGGTACACGCCGAGTGGGGAATCACGACATCAACAATAACTCCTGATTGTAGCGGAAAACTGGGCAAGCGGGTAGCGCTTGCAGTGACGCCAGCGACACGCGCGTCGCGTAGTCGCGAAGCAAGGCCCGCGCGCGCGACGCGAAGCAAGACGCGAAGCAAAAGACGCGAAGCACGACGCCCAAAGCACGCGAAGCAAAGCACGCGAAGCAAGACACCCAAAGTCTATCCAGTCTCGGCAGGACCCAGCAATCCTGGCAAACGACTGGCCAGCTAGTGTACACGACTGTCAATCGACGAAAACAAACTCGTTGCTGCCCAAAAGCGCCTGGGCATATTGCTCCCAGGGCGAGAGCTTCACCGCGCCGGCGACGACCGACGTGCCGGCCAGGAACTCGCGCGCCAGTTGGCGTTCACGCTCGCGCGGCGGCCGGCCGAATACCCATCGGTAAATGCGCTCGACACGGGCGTCTTCCGACGAAGGCTCCCGCAGCAGTCGGGCAGCGAGCGTTTTCGCTTGCCCGATCATGAACTCGCTGTTGAGCACGAACAACTGCTGCATCGGCACGGTCGTGATGACACGCCGTTCGCTGGTCAGATTCGGATCGGGAAAGTCGAACAGCCGCAGCACCGGATTCAGCTCGTGCCGGCTCACGGCCGCATAGAGCGTGCGGCGCCGGTTGCTCGCATCGTCGAGCTTCTGCGACGGCCCGCCCATCACCGGATCCAGGTTGCCGCACGCGGCCAGCAGGGCGTCGCGCCAGGACTCCACGTCGAGCCGCCGCCGGTTCATGCGCCAATAAAAGCGGTTGTCGGGGTCGCGTTCGTACTGCGCCGCCTGCCAGGTGGAAGCCAGACGATACGTGGCCGAAAGCATGATCTCGCGCTGCAGACTTTTGATCGACCAGCCGGAGGCGATGAAGCGGCTGGCCAGGTAATCGAGCAACTCCGGGTGCGTAGGACGTTCGCCCAGCAAGCCGAAATTGCTCGGCGTGCCGACGATGCCGCGGCCGAAATGCTGCTGCCAGACGCGATTGACGAACACCCGCGCGGTGAGCGGATTGTTGCGGTCGGCGATGGCCCGGGCCAACTCCAACCGGCCGCTGCCTTGTTCGAACGGTCTCGCATCGGCCGGCGAAAGCACCGCCAGAAAACCGCGCGGCGCCTCGTCGCCCAAGTCGGTCGGGCTGCCGCGGAGGTGAATGGGCATATTGGCGGCCTGGCCCTCCTTCAGGCTGTGCGCGATCGGATATTTTTCGCCAACCGCTTTCTTCAATTCTTCGATCGCAGCCTGCATCGTGGCCAGCTTTTTGCGGCCCTCTTCGGGCAGCAGCTTTTCGACCAGTTCTTTCGGCGGTGCCAGCGGAGCGTTGCGGTCGTCGACAAAATACTTGAGGATGTCGGCAGCCGATTTCTCCAGATCCGGCTTCTCAGGCCGCGGCTCGCCTTCTTTGAGCATGGCCAGGTGAGCGGCGTATTGCTCCTCCACCATGCGCCGCTGATTGACCGCCAGCACGGCAATCGCTTGCACCCATTTGGCTGCTTGCTCGGCTTCGGCCAGCGCGGCGGGGTCGGCCGACAGGTCTTTTGACGAATCTTGACGAGCCAGCAACTCGCGCCAGGCCGCCAACAACGGATGCTTCGCCTGGCGGTCGGCCGCCAAATGCCGCTGCCAGCGCTCCAAAACGGCTTCGTTCAGATCGGCGTCTTCCGCCATCGCGGACAGCTTGCTCTGCGGGTCCACCTTGCGTCGGTTTTCGAGCCTCCAAACCGCGACCAGATACCTGGCCGTTTGCGGCGCGAACGATTCGCTGAGATTGCGGCTTTCCAACGCGCGGGCCTCTTTCAACTCCTCTTCGGCCTGCTTGACCTTTGCCTGGGCGGCATCGTAGCGGGCAACAACGTCTGCCGGCGCGAGCGGCGCTTCGTAATAGTCGCTGCTGGCGATGATGCCGGCCAGCGAATAATAGTCGCGCATCGAAATCGGGTCGAACTTGTGATCGTGGCAACGGGCACAAGCGACGGTCAGTCCGAGAAAGCCGCGGGCCAGCGTATCGACGCGGTCGTCGTACTCGTCCAGCTTGGCTTTGGCGCCGCAGGCATTGTCGGCGTAGTAGACGGGGCCGAGGGCGAAGAAACCCAACGCTGCGAGACGGCTGGTGCGGTCGCCGCCCGCGTCATCGATCAGGTCGCCGGCAATCTGCTCGGTCACGAAGCGATCGAAGGGGAGGTCGCGATTGAACGCCTCGATCACCCAATCGCGATAGCGATAGCCGCTGGTGTAGAGACGCGCTTGAAAGGTATGCGCCTGGTCTTCGCCGAAGCGGGCCACGTCGAGCCAGTGCCTCGCCCAGCGTTCGCCATAATGGGGCGAATCGAGCAGCCGCTCGATCGATCGCTCGTAGGCGTCGGGCCGCTCATCGGCTGCGAACGCCTCAACCTCTTCGGCGGTCGGCGGCAGGCCGATCAGATCGAACGTCGCGCGGCGAATGAAAGTGCGGCGGTCGGCTTCGCATACCGGCTGCAAGCCCTCGGCCTCCAAGCGAGCGAGCACAAAGTGATCGAGCGGCCTGCGCGGCCAGTCGGCCTGACGCACCGCGGGGGGCTGCGGATCGCGGACCGGCTGAAACGACCAGAACTGCCGATCGGCTTGGGTGATGGTTCCGTTGGAACGCATGGACGCGGCATCGGCCGGTCCGGCGGGCCAGGGCGCGCCCCCTGCCAGCCACTGTTTGAGCGCGTCGATCTCTTCGGCCGCGAGCTTGCCGCTGGGAGGCATTTGGACATCGCCGGCGTACTCGACCGCTTCGATCAGCAGGCTTTCGTCGGGCTTGCCCAGCGCCACCGCCGTGCCGCTATCGCCGCCGGCCAGCATGGTCTCGCGGCTTTCGAGACTCAGTCCGCCCTTCTTCCGCCCTCGGCCGTGGCAAGCGTAGCAGCGCTGCACGAGCAGCGGCCGGATTTTTCGTTCGAAGAATTCGCTGTCCGCCTCATCGCCGGCGGGCCGATCGCCAGCCCACACCGCTGCTGGCGCCGAGGGTGCGGCAAAGATCAAGATCCAAGCGGCGAGCCACCAGCGGGGCAAACGCATGATGCGAGTCGTTCTATTATCGGGTGAGATCCAGGCCCGGCTTTCAGCATGGCCGACGAGAGGGCCGCTGAGAGCAAGCCTGGACTAACAAGGCAGGGCAACGAGCCGATCGCCACGCACACCACCCCGCGACCGCTGCACATTCCGTGCAAACGCCATTCTAGCTCTTGTTGTTCGACGCCACAACGAGGTCAGTGTCACCGACCGCTGGTCCAGCCGATGCCTTGAGTTTGCTGAGATGTTCGCGAATGGCCAAGGCCGGGGACTCAATCGCGATCACTCGAGGCGGCAGTTCGGCGGCAAAATTAAAACCACCGCTTCTCGACCGGGCGACCACGATCATCAGCTTGGCGCCTTTGCCGGACGAAGCCGCCGAGAGCTTCTGAGCCGCATCCAGCACTGTTTCACTGTTTCGCTGAACTCGTACGGTCACGGCAGTGCCATCGAACTCCTCTTTCAGTATTGCGTCGATCCCGTTATTTCGCTGCACGGGCACAAAGTCCAACCCCTGCAACATCGCCAGAGCCGCGTCATCGGCGTTTCGGTAGGCGTCGCGGCCGACTTCGAGAAGACGCGAGTGGCTGCGAGTCGCGTTCTCCAGTCGCTTGCGGCTCAGCTCCACGGCATCTTCTGAAACGTCAATTCCAACGGCGGCGCGGTTAAGAGACTGAGCGGCAACCAAGGTGGTTCCGCTGCCGCAAAATGGATCGAGCACGCGATCGCCTTCGTTCGTTGCCAGACGAAGGATTCGCTCCAGGAGCAGCAGCGGCTTTTGCGTGGGGTAGCCCGCGCGTTCCTTTGCTTTTGGGTTCAAGAACGGGATGTCCCACACGTCGCTCAAGGGCACGCCGCGCTTGGCGCCGTTCAGGACCACTTCACCTTGCTCGTCGCGCTGGTATACGGATTTGTTCGAGGCGTCGCGAGACCGGCGCTGAAGGATTTGGTCGACGTTGGTGGCGGGCGAGTAGTCGGTGAACTCCTCGTTGAAAGTGTAGGCGTCCGTCTTTGTGTAGTAGAGGATGGTTTGGTGCGCCGGCAATAGCCCTCGTTGCGAGTTGGACCATCTGCGATAGTGCCAGATAATCTCCGACCGGAAGTTCTCGGAACCGAAGACGTCGTCCAGCAGGGCGCGGACCAGGTGAACGGCGTTTCGGTCGCAATGAAAGAAGAGCGAGCCGTCCTCGCAGAGGATGCGGTGCATTTCCAACAAGCGCTCGAACAAAAACTTGCCGTACTCGCGCGCGGTGGACCAAAGATCCTCAAACGAGAACTCCCTGGATCGATCTCGCGGGCTAAGGCGATGCACCTTGTTCGTGAAAAAGGGTGGATCGAGATATACCATGCGCACCGCGTCGCTTTGCATTCCCTGCAGAATGGGCAAGCAATCCCCGAGGAGGACATCGATATCAGCTTTTTGGTGCATTTTCTCGCGCTAACTTGGTGAGGATCTTAAGAAGGTCAACGCCGGTCCTGCTCTTCACGTACCGCCAAGCAGCATCGCCATAGTAGTATTGGCCGTTTACGCCCTTATAAACCTTCTCAAGGGTCCTTTGGATTCGGATTGCTTGTTCGCGGTTCGGGTAATAGAACATGACGCGAATCGGCACGTACTTGGCATCGACGATTGCCTCGATGCGCGCCTCCTCTTTCAAAATATGGTCGCCATCCGTGGTTGCATCCCGCCACTTGATCTCGATTGCTTCCGAACCGATCAGGCAATCGATTCCAAACCTCTTCGGGCGCCGACCTTTGGTATTCGGGACTTGAGCAGATCGTGCATCGGAGTACTTTTCAAGAAAGCAGAGCTTCGCCACTTCCTCCAGAAACGAGCCGGCGTACTTATAGACGAAACGGCCCTTGTTTTGGTACTCGTCCACCAACCGACCTTCCTGATCGCCGATTCCGAGCACTTGGTAGATCAAGAAATGCGATCTGTCGTCTTCCTTCATTTCGACCATCCGCTGGTCAATGGCTTTCTTCAGCTTGTCACCATATTCGCGCGCAGCGAGCCGAATCGCCTCTTCAATTCCTGTCGGCCTCTTTTTGCTCACCTCGTGCTTCCGTTTCTCCATCGACCGAACCCATAGGGAAAAACGCAGCCGGCGGCCGGACGCTCTATACGTTCTTGACCGCCGAAACCAACTGCGTGAGCGAACTCTTGGCGTCGCCGAACAGCAACGCCGTCTTGGGGTTGTAGAACAGCTCGTTCTCGATGCCCGAAAAACCGGGGTTCATGCTCCGCTTCAACACGATGACCCGCTGGGCCTGATCGGCGTTCAAGATCGGCATGCCGTAGATGGGACTCGAGGCGTCGTTTCGGGCGGCCGGATTCACCACGTCGTTGGCCCCGATGACCAACGCCACGTCGGCCCGGCCGAACTCGTTGTTGATGTCGTCCATGTCGTAAAGGCGGTCGTAAGGCACGTTGGCTTCCGCCAGCAGCACGTTCATGTGACCCGGCATGCGGCCCGCCACCGGGTGAATGGCATACTTCACGTCGCCGCCGCGCTTTTCGATCAGCTCGGCCAGCTCGCGCACCTGATGCTGCGCCTGTGCCACCGCCATGCCGTAGCCGGGTACGACGATCACCAGCCGCGCGTATGCCAATTGCAAGGCGGCATCGTCAACCGAGATGGAATGCACGGTCAAGCCCTCGGTCGATGCCGCCGGGCCTGCCGCCGCGTCGCTCGCCCCAAAGGCGCCGAACAGCACGTTGGTGAACGAGCGGTTCATGGCCTTGCTCATCAAGATCGAGAGCAGAAAGCCGCTGGCGCCGTCGAGGGCGCCGGCGATGATCAACACGCTGTTGTCCAGCGCGAACCCGGTGGCCGACGAAGCCAGGCCGGCGTAGGAGTTCAACAGCGAAATCACCACGGGCATATCCGCGCCGCCGATCGGCAGCACGATCAGCACGCCGACCGCCAGACCTAGCGCAATCATCAGATAGAAACAGGTCCCGCTTAGATTCCCGTCGGGGTTGAGCGTGAGGTAGACGAACAGCAAAAAGCCGACGACGAACATCGAGATGTTCGATGCGTTCTGGCCCTTGTAGGTGATTGGCTGGCTGGGGACGAAGCCTTGCAGCTTGCCGAAGGCCATGAAGCTGCCGGTGATGGTGAGCGAGCCGAACAGCACCTCGAAGCCGAGCGCCGCCATTTCGACGCGGCCGATCGCGTGGGTTTCCGCGGCCGGTGGCGGGGCCAAAGTTGTGGCCGCCACGACGGGCGGATTGATGGCGGCCGGCGGCACCGTGGCGGGTTCGTGAAAGTGCGCGATGCCGACCATCGTGGCCGCCAAGGCGCCGAAGGCGTGAGAGATGGCGGTGCGTTGCGGCACGGCGGTCATCGGCATCCAGATGGAGATGGCCGCGCCGATGGCAGAACCGAGGATCATGCCGGCGACAATCCAGCCGTAGGTGACGATCTGAGCGTCGATCAGCGTGCCCACGACGGCCACGGCCATGCCCAGCGCGGCGAGTTGCATGCCGCGTCGGGCCTTGGCGGGGTTGGTGAGACCTTTCAGCCCGAAGATGAACAGCACCGACGCCGCCAGATACGACACTTGCGTCAGCAGCACGCGCGGACCGGCCGAGGCCGGGCCGCTGGTTTCGGCGAACAGACTGCACAGCACGGCCAGACTCACGGTTTCGCTTTCGGTTCCTGGCGCTTGAACATTTTCAGCATGCGGTCGGTGATCATGAACCCGCCGACCACGTTGATCATGGCGGCCGTGACGGCGATAAAGCCCAAGATTGTGCTGGCGGTATGCCCGCTACCGCGGCCCGCCATGACCAGCGAGCCGACCAGCGAAATGCCCGAAATGGCGTTGGTGGCCGACATCAGCGGCGTGTGCAAAAGCGGCGGCACGCGCGTGATGACCTGGAAGCCGACGAACCCCGCCAGCACAAACACGTACATTTGCAGGAAGGCGGTCAGGTCGGTGGCCATGGTGAAGGATGAGGGATGAGGGATGCCGGCGAACCGGAGCTTCTTTGTTCCACGATTTGCGAATGCTATCTTGATAGGGGCGGATTCGCAAGGGCTTCACGGTTTCTTGCCCGTGTCGAAGCCGGGGCGGCCCACGCGGCGAATTCAAGTGGGGTTTGTTTCCAGCTTTGTTCCCGCCACGATCGGGGCTTGCCCCCGTCGAGCGCTGATTGAACGCCAGAGGCCGAACCGCGCCAACCGCTTTTTACCCGTTTCGCGCGGCCCGCCTTCTGCCGCCGCGTCCCGGCGGCAGAAGGCGGCCAATTGGTGCTGAAAAGCTCGCAAATCAAGCGGCTCCCGCCCTGCCGAACCCGATGATGGCTTCACGATTCCCTCGCAGCCGCGCAACCGCGCGCATCAGATCGTCGGCGTTCAAACTCAATTGCCCGTCCGCATCGCCCGCGTCGCGCAACACCGCTCGCTGCAACGCCAGGAAGACGACCTCGCGCACCTGGGCGCCGGACAGCCCGTCGGTGGCAACGGCGGCTTCGTCGAGCAACCGTTCGTCGGCGCTGCCGCCGGGCAGATTACGGGCCAGAATTCTTCGCCGCGCGTCGCGCGCCGGCAGCCCGAGGTACAACACCACGTCGAAGCGGCTGGGCCGCTCGCGGATGGCCGGGTCGATCGCTTCCAAGTCGTTCGTCGTGGCGATGAAAATCACCCCGTCGTTGTTTTCGAAGCCGTCGAGCTGCGCCAGGATTTCGCCCAGCACGCCGCTTCTCCAGTGCGTCCGCTCCGCCGCGAAGAAGTCGAGGTCTTCCATGAAGACGATCGTGGGCGCCAGCTTTCGGGCCAGCTCGAAGACGCTCCGCAGTTCATTGAGCCGGCTCATGTCGGCGGCGGTCGCATACACAAACGTCGCCAGCTTCAGTCCGGCCAGCACCTTGGCCACCAGCGTTTTGCCGGTGCCGGGCGGACCATACAGCAAAATGCCCCGCTTCAGCGGCACGCCCAGGCGCTTGAACGACTCGCGGCGACGGATGACCTCGACCGTGTTCTGCTCGATCGCCTGGCGCACGCCGGGATCGAGCGCCACGTCGTCCCAACCGCAGGGGGTCAAATCTGCGACAATCTCCGCGTCGGGCTGGATGACCTGCCCTTCGAGATAATGCGACCTCTCCATCCGCGCCAGCAGGGCCGAGAATTCGCGGCCCACCTCTTTCTCCTGCGAGCGCGGGGCGAAGAGCCGCACGCTGAATCCGCCCCTGCCCATATCATGCCAGCGCTCGATGCCCAGCACTCGGCATCCGCCGTCGGGCAAGCGATAGAAGCGGGTCGCCTCATGGGCAAACTCGGCCCACCGGCCCGGCGCCACGAGCATTCGCCGGGTTTCGGGCACCCACAGCGTGCTCGTGCGCGATTCGGGTCGGCCGCCTTCGGCCGCAAGCTGCCAATCGGCAAAGCACGCGGCGCCTCGCGAATATATTCGGACTGGCGGAGCGGGTCGACTTCCGCTTCGATAATCACGGTCGGGGCGTTCGGCTCGATGAGCTTCGCTTGCCGGCGACGCCCCACCGCCTCGATCCAGGCGCGCGCGGCGACTTCCTCGGCCGAGAGCCCGGAAGCGTTGATTTCAACGGTAGCCACCAGATCGAGTTCGATCGACAGGACGAGCGGCGCCGGCTCAGCAGCCTGGCATTCGGCCCAATCATCAGGGGTGCGGAAATGGTAGACGGCAACT
>DATLUO010000116.1 GCA_035533075.1 Pirellulales bacterium
AGCAGGGTAACACTTCCCGTTGGAGTTCTGCCAGCACCTCCTGCCGGAAGTACCTGCCGCTGCGTTGGTTACGTCCTGACGCGGCCCACGCAGGGCGGCGAAAGCTGTTACCCTGAGATTCCTTGATTTGAACCACGCCGAGAATGGAGAGCGGCTGGTCGAAATCGAACCGCTCGCAGGCCGTCGGCCCGCCGTCGCCGCCGCTCAACAAGTCTTGCCAGGCGAGCGCGCCCGGCAGGCCCTCCAGCTTCGGCCGTTCGTCGAGATACGGCACGACGACCACGCGATCGATCGAGTCGACTTGGCGGCACAGTTCACGGACGGGGGACAGCGAATCAAACCGCTTTCCGGCATAGAGATAGCCGTCGGCCGTGACGAGCAGCTTGGGTCCGATCTGGCCGAAGCGATCGACCACGCCCTGCACGCCGAAGTCGGGCGAGGAACTCGACCAGATGCCGCCCAAGCTTGTCGTGGCCAACATGGCGACGACCGTTTCGGGCAGGTTCGGCAGATAGCCGGCCACGCGATCGCCGGGCCGCACGCCCAAGCGCCGCAAGGTCTCTGCGCAGCGGGCCACCCGCTGCGCTAATTCCGCGAAGGTCACGCTCTGCCGGCGTCCTTGTTCATTCCAGGAAATCAGGGCGGGCCGGTCGTCGCGGCGGCGGAGCAGGTTCTCGGCGAAGTTCAGCCGCGCGCCGGGGAACCATCGGGCACCGGGCATCCGGTCGTAGTCGGTCACGGCGGCCTGATGGTCCCAGTCGCCGATCGCGCCGCAAAAGTCCCAGACCGACGTCCAGAACTGGTTGGGCTGCGCCACCGACCACTCGTGCAGTTCCCGATAGCCGGCGAGACCGATCTGCCACCGCTCGACGACATAGCGATGAAACGCCGTCAGGTTCGCGGCCTTGGCCTGCTCGGCCGTGGGCCTCCACAGCGGATTTGCCGGCGTGGCGGGTTGCGGAACGGGGAGTTGGGCGGCCAACTTCAATCCCTCCGGTTCGTGCGGATAAAACGCGTACGTTATCGCTATCGTAAAACAACCGCGACGGTGTTTCCACTACCGTTGCACCCAAACCTCCAAAGTAGGGCAAGCATATTGCCTCAGCGAAAATCGCGCGACTGGCTGCCGAGCTTGGCGGTCAGCGGGGCGACGTCTTCCAGCTTGCTGGCCAGCACGTGAATGATTTCGCCTTGTCGCTCCAGCGTGCCATAAACCAGCATCGCGGTGGCGGTGGCCGCGGCGCGGCGGTATCGCTCCCAGATGGCGGGGCGAACGATCAGGTTCGAGACGCCGGTCTCGTCCTCCAACGTGACAAAGGTGATGCCGCTGGCCGTGCCGGGCCGCTGCCGCACCAAGACCAGCCCGGCCACGCGCACGAAGCGGCCGTTGGGCGTCTTGGCAAGGTCCGCTGCCCGCGTTACCCGTAACTCGTCGAGTTGCGGCCGCAGGAACGACATGGGATGGCCTTTGAGCGAAAGCCCGGCGGTCCGATAATCGGCCACCACCTCTTCCAGCGGCGCCAACGCGGGCAATCCGTCCGGGCGAACTTCCGGCTCATCGGCGAGTGCCTCGAACAGCGGCATGGCATGGCCGCGATGCTGCCCCAGCGCCTGCCATAAGGCGCCCCGCCGATCAACCCGCAACGAGCCGAAGGCGTCGGCTTTGGCCAACCGCATGATCGCGGCCCGGCCCAGGCCCGTGCGCCGGGCAAAATCTTCCACCGATCGAAACGGTCCCTCGCCGCGTGCGGCCATGATCGCCCGGACCTGCTTTTCCGGAAGGCCGCGGAGCTGGCGCAAGCCGAGGCGCAGGGCAAAGACGTAGGGTGGGACCAGCGAGCTTGCGAGCGCCGGTCCACCGTAATCGACGTCGCTATCGGTGGGCCGGCGCTCGCAAGCTCGCTGGTCCCACCCTACCTCGATAGCCGAAATCGCGCCAACCGGAACATCGATGGCGGTTCGAACGGTTCGCACCGGAACGCCACGGAGGGCGTTCCCTACAGGGCCTTTCCTGAACCCTGAACCCTGAACCCTGAACCCTTCCAGGCTGCAATCCCACCCACTCTCATTCACATCGGCCGGCCGAATCTCGACGCCGTGCTCGCGGGCGTCGCGCACAAGCTGGGCCGGCGCATAAAAACCCATCGGCTGGCTGTTCAAGAGAGCGGCGGCGAAAGCGTCGGGGTAATAGTGCTTGAGCCACGCCGACACGTAGACCAACAGCGCGAAGCTGGCCGAATGCGATTCGGGAAAGCCGTATTCGCCGAAGCCGCGAATCTGCTCGAACACCCGCTGGGCATACTCCGCCGAAAGGCCGCGGCGGATCATGCCGTCGTGCAGCTTTTGCCGGAACTGCTCGATCAACCCCGTCTTCCGCCAGGCGCCCATCGCCCGCCGCAACTGGTCGGCCTCGCCCGGCGAAAAACCGGCGGCCACCACGGCCAGCCGCATGGCCTGCTCTTGAAAGATCGGCACGCCGAGCGTCTTGTGCAGCACCTCGCGAATCTCGTCGTTGGGAAATTCGACCGCTTCCAGGCCGCTGCGCCGCCGCAAATAAGGATGCACCATGTTCCCCTGAATCGGTCCCGGCCGCACGATGGCCACCTCGATCACCAGGTCGTAGAATGTGCGCGGACGCAACCGCGGCAACATGCTCATTTGTGCCCGGCTTTCGATCTGAAACACGCCCATCGTGTCGGCGCGACAGATCATGTCGTACACGGCCGGGTCTTCCTGCGGAATGTTCGCCAGCGTCAGCGACCGGCCATAGTGCCGCTCGACGAGCTGGAAACATTTGCGGATGGCCGTCAGCATGCCCAACGCCAGGCAATCGACCTTGAGGATGCCCAGTTCGTCGAGATCGTCTTTGTCCCATTGAATCACGGTGCGGTCGGGCATGGCCGCGTTTTCGATCGGCACCAGCTCCAAAAGCGGCCCGCGCGTCATCACCATGCCGCCCACGTGTTGCGATAGGTGCCGCGGAAAGCCCACCAGCTCGTGTACCAAGGCGATCAGCCGCCGCACGTCGGGCGACGCCGGATCGAGCCCCGCCTGCCGCGACCGTCGGTCGAGCGAATGCTGCTGCCCGTGAGCGTCGAGCAGCTTGGCCAGCCCATCGACCTGCTGCGGCGAGAAGCCGAGGGCCTTGCCCACGTCGCGCACGGCCGAGCGGAAGCGATAGGTAATCACCTCGGCGGTCATGCCTGCCCGGTCGCGGCCGTATTTGTCGTAGACATATTGAATCACTTCTTCGCGCCGCTCGTGCTCGAAATCGACGTCGATGTCGGGGGCTTCGTTCCGCTCGCGGCTGATGAACCGCTCGAAGAGCACATCCATCCGCTCCGGATCGACCGCGGTCACGCCCAGGCAATAACAGACGGCCGAATTCGCCGCCGAGCCGCGCCCCTGACAAAGAATGCCTTGCGAGCGGGCAAAACGCACCAGGTCCCAAACCGTCAAAAAGTACGCCTCGTAACGCAGCTCGGCGATCAGCTTCAGCTCATGCTCGATCAACGCCCTCACCTTGTCGGGCACGCCGGCTGGATAACGCCGCGCGGCGCCCTGCCAGGTGAGTTCGATCAAATAACTGAGCGGCGTGGAACCGGCCGGGCAAAGCTCCTCGGGATATTCATAACGCAGCTCATCGAGCGAGAACGCGCAGCGGTCGGCCACTTCGATGGTGCGGTGCAGACAATCGGGCGCCTCGGCGAACAGCACGGCCAGCTCGTCGCGCGGCTTCAGATATCGCTCGGCGTTGGCGAACAGCAGGTCTCCCGCTTGAGCCACGGTGGTGCCTGCCCGAACGGCGGTCAGCACGTCTTCGAGCGCTCGCCGCTGGGGTGCGTGATATCGCACGTCGTTAGCCGCCACAGCCGGCACGCCCAGGCGGTGTGCCTGTTCGATTTGCCGCGCCAGTTTCTTCCGGTCATCAGGTCCATAATGCAGCTCGGCCAGCGCATAGCAGCGATCGCCGAACAGCTCGCGATACGCGGCGAGGGCTTGCTCGTAGGGTGGGACCAGCGAGCTTGCGAGCGCCGGCCCACCGTAAACGACGTCGCTATCGGTGGGCCGGCGCTCGCAAGCTCGCTGGTCCCACCCTACGCAGTCACGGGACCCCAGCACGCACGCCACCAACCCCTCCGCATGCTCCGCCAGATCGTCGAACGTCAGGCGGCATTCGCCTTTCGTGGCCCGTCGCCGGCCGAGGGTCAGCAATCGGGCCAGCCGGGCATACGCGGCACGATCGGTGGCCAGCAACACGGCGCCGCAGGCATCCGTCGGCCAGATCTCCGCGCCGATCAAGAGCTTCAGCCCGACTTCTTTGGCGGCGACATGCGCGCGCACCACGCCCGCCAGGCTATGCCGATCGGTGATGGCCAGGGCGCGATAACCGAGCGCGGCAGCCTGCCCCACGAGTTCGTCGGGGTGCGAAGCGCCCTCCAAAAACGAGAAGTTGGTCTTGGCGTGCAGCTCCGCGTACGGCGGCCCGGCGCACGACGGCACCGTCTTTGGTTCAGGCTTCGGGCGGCGTTTCGAGGGAGGAAGGTCGGGCATGGGCAGGACTGCGATACAAAAGAACTCGACACACCTATCTAGTTAGTGTATATAGTTCCATGTCAGGCGAAAAGGGGAAACAGGATCGTGTACCCGGATTTGGGACTGCAGGCGATGCGACTGGGCCTTTCCCTAGGAATCTCTCGCTCCGTACATACACTTCACGCGGCCGAGAATGAGACATTTTGCCTCGAGGAAAAGCGGTGGCTGGGGCAGAGCTTGGCCAGATAGCGGCCGGTGCCCTTCAACAGCGTGGCGGCCAAGCGATGCCCCGGTGCGTCCAACCGGGGCATCGCCCGGCCGCCAAGATGAACGAAGTGCCAGCCTCCA
>DATLUO010000117.1 GCA_035533075.1 Pirellulales bacterium
AGGGTCGAACTGGACCTCCCAGCGGCTGACGGCAGCGTCGCGGTCGACGAGGTCGAGAATGTAATCGCCGTCGAAGCGGGCGGCGTCCTGGCAGGTTTCCGGCCGCACGCCGGAGATGGAGAGGCGGAGCTGGTCGGGAAGCGCCGCGGGCCAATCCGCCGGCAGCTCGCCGCGCTGGAAAGCCCGACCGACGCCGCGGCGGGTTTCGACGGTTTCGCTGCGTTTGAGGGAGATTTCGTGCGTCTCACTGGAGACGACGCTTTTTTCGTAGTCGCCGCCGCGCTCGACCTCGTGTGTTTCGTTTTCGGTTTTGCGATACTCCGTCGAAGTCTTGCTGGTCTTGTGGATTTCCGCACCGCCGCCTTGAACCAGTTCGTCGCCCGCCATGACCGCTCTCCATTTTCGATTTTGGATTTTCGATTTTGGATTTCACCGCGTCCCTGTGACCGCATCATGGTGGGCCGGCGCTCGCAAGCTCGCTGGTCCCACCCTACGTTTCCTCTTTAATCGTCGTGACGAAGTCGGAGGCGCGGCGGCAACCGGTGGCGCCCGCGGTGGTCCAGATCGTCGAGGTTTCGCCAATATGCTGCACCAGGCTGGGCACGTGAACGAAATACGGCAGCTCCGCCGCCTGGCACCACGCGCCCACCACCGAGTCGATGTTCCGAAGACCGTCGCCCGGCCCCAGACGGCGGTGTTCGATCAACAGCGGGTGCGCCAGCAGTGCGCGCAGCGATTTGTTCGGGAAGACATAGGCCAGCGCGCCCCAGCTCGCCCAGCCGTGCGTCTCGACGTGAAAGCCGCGCGGCGCGCCCCTGCTCCAGTGCGTCGGCGTGTAGATCGAGACCACGCCGACGTCCGCCGCCGGCCAAAGATCTTGTTCGAGATAATCGCGCGCGCCTTCGGCGAAGATCGCGTCGTCCTGGCACATCAGGTACGCATCCGCCAGCGGTTCGCGCAAGAAGAGCTCGCTCAGGCCAAGATACCAATTCGGAAACGCGCCCAGCTTGCGGTCGCGCCAAGTGACGGCAAGTTCGCTCAAGTTCGCCGGCACGGAGGTATGCGGCTCGGCGAACAGTCGCGGCTGATTCCAACCCGCGGCGATCAACGACGAAAGCGACCGTTCGAGCGTGGGCCGCGCCCGCGGGGCGGTCGTCATGCCCACGCACCAGGTCATGGCGCGAGCTTCGCCAGCGTGCGGCCCGGCTGAAAGCGGGTCAGCCGCGGCTGCGTCCGCACTGGACGGCCTGGGAAGGCCATCCTCCGTTTGCTCTTCGCGGCACGCGCAGTCTCCGCAGATCCCGGCGGTGACGCGGCCACCTCGGCAGTGAACGCGCGGATGCACACACGTAAGCTCATCGCCGTTCGAGCTTCCCACTCGACGCCAACGGCACGCAGGCAGCCTCATGCCCGACTCCTTCCAACGACGTAGAAAAACGCAGACGGGACACGGAACAGGCCGGAGCGAAATGACAGCGCCTGCTCCAAGAGGTGACGTTACACCTTTGGCGCGGTGATGTCAACGAAATTGCCGGTGAGATTCTTCACGCGGCAACCGGCGCCGAAATGCACTTTGACAATGGGCGGTCTGCGGGCATTGTGCCGGCGCCGCTGGCGCGGCGTCGCCCGTACTCGGCTCTCTATAATGATGGCGGCTGCCTGGCACGATGATTTTTTGCGGCAGGTCCGACGATTTCTTCGGCGCGTTTCACGCGCCCGGCTTTTTCGACTTGGTGTTTATCGACGGCTGGCTCGAGCACGAGCAAGTCTATCGCGACGTGACCAACTCGTTGGAAGTGCTGACCGCAAACGGCACGATCGTCTTGCACGACTGCAACCCGACCACCGAGGCGATGCAGCGCGTGCCGCAGGATCGCGTTGGGGGTTGCTTCGCCTCCATGCCGGCCTAAAATGGAACGGTTCGCTCCTCCCCAAGCGCCGCTGATTCATGTCGCACGATTTCTCGCTAGGCACGGTTGAAGTCGCGCTCTCGCCGCTGGAGCGGTTCGAAGAGTTCGTGCAAAGCCGGGGCAAACGCCGCTCACCGCAACGCCGGACCATTGTCGAGCAGGTCTTCAGCCGCCATCGGCATTTCGACGCCGACGAGTTGTTGGCCCAATTGCGCGAAGTGGACGCCGGCCGGGCGGTGAGCCGGGCGACCGTCTACCGCACGCTCGGCGAGTTGGTCGAGGCGGGCCTGCTGCGAGAAATGGACCTCAAAGGCCGCAAAGTCTACGAGCACGATTACGGCTACCCACAGCACGATCACTTGCACTGCGAACGCTGCGGAAAGCTGATCGAGTTCCGCAGCGACGAAATCAAGCAGCTTCGCGACGCGGTTGCCCGCGAGCACCAGTTCCGCGTTCTGGGCCACCAGTTGATCGTCAACGGCATCTGCGCGGAGTGCAACCGGCTGAAGCGCCGCACCCGGCCGCTGGATCTGATCTAGTGCTTTGTCAGTCGTGAATTGAGCGATGGGGCAAAAAGCATCGTAGGGTGGGACCAGCGAGCTTGCGAGCGCCGGCCCACCGATATCGACGTCGTTGATGGTGGGCCGGCGCTCGCAAGCTCGCTGGTCCCACCCTACCTCCTGCCCGTAGACGCTCGATCTAACAGCAACTAAAATCAAAGATTACGATTTGCGCCCCGGAGAACCGCATGTCAAGCTATCCCAAATTCTTTCGCGTCCGCCAGATTTTCGAGGCCCCGCGCATCGACGACGTTCCGGCGGCGGTCCGCGCCGAACTGGGCCGGATCGGCCTGGAACACAAGGTCAAGCCCGGCCAGACGGTGGCCATCACGGCCGGCAGCCGCGGCATCGCCAACATTCATCTGATCATCAAGGCCGCGGCCCAGTTCTTTCAGGGCCTTTCCGCCAGGCCGTTCATCGTGCCGGCGATGGGCAGCCATGGCGGCGGCACGGCCGAGGGTCAGCGGGCCATCGTCGAAGGCTACGGCATCACCGAGGAGTTTTGCGGTTGCCCGATCAAGTCGAGCATGGAGACGATCGTCGTCTGCCAGACGGCGGAGGGCTTTCCGGTCCACTTCGACAAGCACGCCTCGCAGGCCGACCACGTGCTGGTGGTGGGCCGCGTGAAGCCGCACACCGACTTCGTGGGCGACGTGGAGAGCGGGCTGATGAAGATGATGCTCATCGGCCTGGGCAAGCACGAGGGCGCCAAGGTTTATCACCGGGCCATTCTCGATTACAGCTTTCCGCAGATCGTGCGGAGCGTGGCCGGCCGCGTGCTCGAACGCTGCCGCATCGTGGGCGGGCTGGCGATTCTCGAAAACGGCTACGACCAGACGGCCAAGATCGCGGCCGTCACCGCCGACGAACTCGAAGCCCGTGAGCGCGAGCTGCTCAAGCAGGCCCGGCAATGGATGCCCAGGCTGCCGTTTTCGCTGGTCGATATCCTGTTCATCGACCAGCTTGGCAAGAACATCAGCGGCGCGGGCGTCGACACCAACGTGGTCGGCCGCAAGTTTCAGTTTCACCGCGCCGCGCCCGACGAATATCCCAAGGTCAAGCGGATTGTGGTCCGCGGCCTGACGGAAGAGACGCACGGCAACGCGGCGGGCATCGGCCTGGTCGAGTTTTGCACGACGCGGGCCATGAACCAGATCGACCACGTCAAGACGCGGATCAACTGTCTGACCAGCGGCAACGTGGCGGGCACGATGATGCCGGTGAACCTCGACACCGACCGCGAGATTCTCGACGCGGCGCTGCCGACGATCGGGCTGACCGGGCCGATGGACGCCAAGATTCTCTGGATCCGCAACACGCTCGACTTGGCTGAAGTGGAGTGTTCGCAGGCCTATTGGCCGGAGGCCCGCGAGCGCGGCGATCTGCAAGTGTTGAGCGAGCTGCGCGACTTGCCGTTCGACTCGGCGGGCAATCTTCCGCACCTGCTCGAGCCGCTGTCTGGCCACCGGTGACGCCGCCGCGCCGGAGAATTCTACGGCCGTTTTTCGGCCTGGGCCGCCAGCACCTCGGCGGCTTCGTCGCAGAGGCGCTGGGCTTCGGCCACCGTGGGCGCCTCGGCAATGGCGCGCACGATCGGCTCGGTGTTGCTCGCGCGCACCAACAGCCACTTGCCCGGCCAGTCGAGCCGCAGACCGTCGAGACGGTCGGCTTGCGCGTCGCGGAAATGGGCTTCCAGGCGACGCAGGCCGGCTGCCACGTCCGACGCTGGCTGGCTGATCTTCGTCTTCACGATTTCATACCGCGGCAGCTCGTCGGCCAGGCGGCTGATGGGTAGGTCGCGCCCGGCCATCCAATCAAGCACGAGGGCCATGGCCACGAAACTGTCGCGCACGTAGCCCACGCGCGGATCGATCACGCCGCCGTTCCCTTCCCCGCCGAACACCGCACCCTGGGCCAACATCGCGTCGACCACGTTCGCCTCTCCGACGGCCGAGCGAAAAAACGGCACGCCGGACCGCCGCGCCACGTCTTCCGTCATGCGGCTGGTGGAGCAATTCGTGACCACCGCCCCCAACCGCGTACCGAGCACGTTCGACGCACACAATGCCAGCGTGTATTCTTCGCCGAGATAACTGCCCGCTTCGTCGATCACGGCCAGACGGTCGGCATCGGGATCCTGGCAAAACCCGACGTCGGCACCCGCCTCGACAACCTGGGCCAACACGCCTGCCAGATTCTCCGCGATCGGTTCCGGCGGATGTTCGAACCGGCCGTCCGGCTCGCCGCCCAACAGCGTCACCTGACAGCCGAGCGCGTCGAGCAGCCGGCGCCCAAGCAAGCTGCCGGAACCGTGATTGCCGTCGAGCAGCACCTTGAACCGCCGCCGCCGCACGCGATCAACCTCGATGGTGGACAGCACCAGCTCCAAATGCCGGCCCGTCGTGTCGTCGCAAACCGACCTGTGGCCAATGTGTTGATGCGCGGCCCATCGTGGTTCGCCGACGCGGTAGCGGGCCATGACCTGCGCGCCGATCGCCGCCGGAAGCACGCGTCCCTCGCCGGAAAACAGCTTCAGGCCATTGTACTGCGGCGGGTTGTGACTGGCCGAAATCTGGATGCCTCCGGCCGCGGCGAACTGGCGCACGAGCACGCCGGTCGTCGGTGTGGCCGCGATGCCGGCATCGAGCACGTCGCGGCCGGCCGCGGCCAATCCGCCGCGGAGCACATCGGCCAAGAGCGGTCCCGTCGCCCGGCCGTCGCAACTGATCACGATGGGTCCGGGCGGCAGCAATTCGGCGAATGCGGCCGCGTAGCGCAAAGCGACCAGCGGCGTGAGGCTTTCGCCAACGACGCCCCGCAGTCCGGAAACGCTGATGATGGGTTCGGGCACGGGAGGGGCTCAGGGTTCGGGGTTCAGCGGAAATTGCAAATTGCAAATTGCAAATTGCAAATTGCAAATTGCAAATTGCAAACTGGCAATTGGAAGCCAGGCGTGGAGCAGAAAGACCCAAGACCTCAATCCAAAATCCAAAATCCAAAATCGTCTCATCCCTCATCCCTCATCTGAACCCTGAACCCTGAACCCAATTGCCGGCCTCTTTCCTCGCAACGCTCAGAGCGGCACAATAAACCTGCTCACCAACCCCTAAGCCCAGCCACATTACCACCATGCCGAATGAATACCAAACGGAGTTGGAACAGATTGCCCAGGCCGTCCAACGGCGACAGCTCTCCACCACCGCCGCCGATAATATCCGCATCTGGCTCACCCAGCCTCGCTACCGCGATTACGCGGCCCAGGTTGCGGACCATATTCGGGCCGCAAAGTGGCAGCAGCTCGACGATGTTTTCTGGACCGTCATCCCTTTCGGCACGGGCGGACGCCGAGGGAAAATGTACCCGGTCGGGTCCAATGCCATCAACGACCGCACCATCGGCGAAAGCGCTCAGGGCCTGGCCGACTATGTGAAGTCTGCCGCCGGCCAAACGGCCCCGTCATGTGCCATCGCTTATGATACGCGACACCGGTCGCGGCACTTCGCCGAGCTGTGCGGCGAGGTGATGGCCGCCAACGGATTCAAGGTCTGGTTCCTCGACGGCTTCCGCAGCACGCCCGAGCTGTCGTTCGCGGTGCGTCACAAAAAATGTTCTTGCGGCCTGATGGTGACCGCCAGCCACAATCCGCCCAGCGACAACGCCGTGAAGGCTTATTGGTCGACCGGCGGCCAGCTCTTGCCCCCGCACGATCGGGGCGTCATCGAGCGGGTCATGGCCGCGCAAGACATCGCCCGCGTGCCATTTGCCGAGGCGCTGGCCGATGGCCGCATCGAGTATTGCCAGGAAGAGGTCGACGCCGAGTATCGCAGTCAGGTGCGGCTGCTGAGCCTGTCCGGTCCGCGGGCGCTCAAGATCCTCTACTCGCCGATGCACGGAGTGGGAACCACCAGCGTGCTGCCGGTGTTGCAGTCGGCCGGTTTCACGGAGGTCGAGTTGTTCGGCCCGCACGCCACGCCCGACGGCGATTTCCCCAACGTGCCCGATCATGTGGCCAACCCCGAAAACCCGCGCACCTTCGACACGCTGATCGACCGGGCACGCCAAACCCACGCCGACTTGGTGCTCTCGACCGACCCTGACGCCGACCGTCTCGGCTGCGCGGCGCCGCGCAAGCCGGGCTGCGACGATTGGTACGTCTTCACCGGCAACCAGATCGGCGCCTTGCTGGCCGAGCACGTGCTCGAAGGCCGCAAGTATGCGGGCAACTTGTCGCCGAAAGACTACCTGGTGAAGACGCTCGTAACCACGGAGTTGATCCGCCGCATCGGCGATTCCTATGGCGTGACGACTTACGGCGACCTGCAGGTCGGCTTCAAGTGGATCGGCGGATTGATGGACGAGGTCGGCCCGCGGCGGTTCTTGCTCGGCTGCGAAGAATCGCACGGCTTTCTGGCGGGCACTTACGCGCGCGACAAAGACGCCGCGGCAGGCGCGCTGATGCTCTCCGAGTTTGCCGCCCGTGCCAAGGCGGCAGGCCAAACGCTTTATGAAAAGCTCGATTCGCTCTACTGGCAACATGGGTGCCATGCCGAGCGGACGGTGTCGAAGACGATGCCCGGCAGCGAAGGGATGACGCGGATGCGCAAGCTGATGGAGGGCTTTCGCTCATCGCCGCCGAAAATGCTGGCCGGGATGAAGGTCCGCCAGATGCGCGACTACGAGCGACAGGTGCTGATCAGCTCGGCGGGCCGCCAGCCTCTGGAAGGGCCCCAGGGCGACATGGTCGTTTTCGATCTGGCAGCCGACGGCAACTACGTGGCCGTGCGACCTTCGGGCACCGAGCCGAAGGTGAAGTTCTATTTGTTCGCCTACGAGCCGCCTGAGCAGTTGGCCGACCTGAGCGAGACGAAAACGCAGCTTGCCGAGCGGCTCGCGAAGCTCGAAGCGGAGTTGTTTCGCCTTGCGGACTTGACGTAAGGTGGGACCAGCGAGCTTGCGAGCGCCGGCCCACCGATTTGAGGCGTCAGGTTTCAGGCGTCAGGCGTCAGGACAAACAATCTGATGCCTGACGCCTGACGATGGTGGGCCGGCGCTAGCAAGCTCGCTGGTCCCACCTTACGAAGTTCTACAAAACGACGCCATGAACAAAGCTTTTGTCCGCGAACCGGACGACACGGGCACCGCCCATTGTCCGCGGTGCGGCTCGCTGGGCATCGCGGTTGGCGGCGAGACGCTGACGGCGCAGCTTTCGCCCGACGACCGACGCAACCTGCCGGAGTCGGCCTGTTATTGCCCCTTTCCGCGGTGCGAAGTCGGTTATTTCGACCAGTTCGATCGCTGGGTGCCAAGCGACAGCTTGCTGCACCCGGCCTGGCCCAAGGATCCGACCGCCCCGATCTGCCCGTGCTTCGGCTTTACTTGCGAAGAGATCGAGGCCGACGTGCGCGAGCAAAGCACGCGGCGCGTCAAAGAGCTGCTGGCCCGCACCAAGTCGGCCGAGGCCCGTTGCACCGCTCTGTCGCCCAGCGGCGAATGCTGCATGGGCGAGGTGCAGCGGTACTTCATGCGCTTGCGCGGGTGAGAGAATTTGCAATTTGCAATTTGAAATTCGCAATTTGAAATAGTGCGCGGGGCTGGGCCTGGAGAGGAGCCCCAGCCGACTATTGCAAATTGCAAATTGCGAATTTCAAATTTCAAATCTCACGCCTCCCACTCGGCGGCCATCAGATACGACCGCAAGCTGACCAGAAGCTGCCGGGCCCGCTCTTGCAACTGGATCCGCCGGCGGTCGCGGTCTTTCTTCGGCGCGATGGTGAGCTGGATGCGGGTGCGCGCGTTGCCGTAGCGGCGCTCGTGGGCGGGCTGGTGCCGCTGGGCTTCCACGTCCTCGAACTCGATCTGCATGACCAACAGTACGGGCCGGTCGGTGATGCGGCGGAAAAACGAACTTGGCGCGTCCCCCACGCGAACACGAATCGAATTGCCTTTCGTCGATTCGATGACGCCGTGCTGATCGGCCACAAATCCGCGCAGCTTTTCGATGCACACCGGCAGCGGCGCCTCGCTGATCAGCGTGCGTTCGGCCAGTAGGTTGCCGGCGGAGACCGGCGTCGCCAGGTTCTCGTCGCCGGCACCCTCGCCTCGGTCGCCGCCGCTGCCAAGCTGCACCACACGGTTGCGGCCGTTCTCCTTGGCGTCGAGCAGGGCCCGGTCGGCGCGGCGAAGCATGGTCTCCGGCGTGTCGCCCGGCTGAATCTCCGTCACGCCGAAACTGGCGGTTACCCGCCGCCCGCCCAGCGCCGGCTGAGCGATGCGGCCGAACGCTTTGCGCAGCTCTTCCGCCCGGCGCACCGCCGCCGCGTTGTCGCAGTCGGCGCACAACAGCACGAACTCCTCGCCGCCATATCGCGCCACCAGGTCGCCCGGACGGCTGGAGCTTTTCAGCAGCCGGGCAAAACACTGAATCACTTCGTCGCCGGCCGGGTGCCCGAACGTGTCGTTCACCAGCTTGAAGCGGTCGATGTCGCTGATGATCAGGCTGCACGGCAAATGCGTCTCGACGTGGGCGGCCACGAAGCGGGTGTGGACGCGGTCGAACTCGGCACGGTTGGCCAGTTGCGTAAGCGGATCTTGGGCCGCCTTCTCCTTGAGGTTCTCGCACCGCGCCTCCAGCGAAATCTCCGACGAAACGTCGTGCAACACCAGCACCAGCCCGCGCGTGATGCCGTCGGCGCAGACCACGGGAATCGCGTGAGCATCGACCGCCAGCTCGCGGTTGCCGCGGCCGCGGACCCTCAGCCGGCGCAGCCATTGCACTCCGGTCCGCAGAGCGTAGGTCACGGGGCAATTCTCGTCTTCGAAGCGTACGCCCTGCTCGTCGGTCAGCTCGACGACGCTGGGCAGCCAGGCGCGTTGATAGACGCTGGCCCCGCTGATGCCGGTCAGCCGCTCGGCCCCGCGGTTCCATTCGATGATCTTGGCTGTGCCGTCGATGAAGATCACCGCGTCGTACATACTGGCCAGCAACCGCTGCTGGAACAGCGGCACAGGCTGTGGGGCGGCCTCCGGCAGCGATGTCTCGTTGTGTCGCCATTGGCGGTTGGCCGTTTCGGGCTCGAGTTCGTGCAGCCAGCGCCGTGCCACCGTCTCGCGCAGTTTCACGTGGTCGAAGTCGCGCGATTCGGTAAACAGCTTTACGAGCTCCGGGTCGAACTGCGTGCCGGCGCAGCGGTACAGCTCGTTGAACGCTCGTTCGCGCGAGAAGGCCCGCCGGTAGACATGGTCGGTCATCATGGCGTCGAAGGCGTCGACGATGGCCAGCATTCGTCCGCCCAGCGGCAGTTCGGCGTTCGGCCGTTCGACGTGCGACTTGCTGCCGTCGAACCAGCTTGCCGCCGCGGCCACGATGTCGAGCACGCCCGGCGAGGCGCAACTGCTTCGCAGGATTTCCTGACCCATCGGCCAATGGGCGTCCATGACGGCCGCATCTTGCGGCGTCAGCGGGCCGGGCTTGGTGATAATGTTGTCGGGCACGCCGATCTTGCCGATGTCGTGCAGCAGGGCCGCCAGCTCGATCCGGTCGCGCTCTTCGGCCGAAAGCCCAAGTTCGATCGACCACGACGAGCAGCCCAGCGTGACGCGCAGGCAATGCCGGGCGGTCGGCTCGTGTTTCCAGCGCAGCGCCCGATAGAGGCTGCTGGCGATCCCCAGACGGGCCTCGATGAGGCGGTTTTCCACCGGCCACTCGCGGGCCTGGTCCGAGTGTGCGGTGTCGCCACGGCTCTCGTCTTCGAGTTGGTTGAGCAGGGAGTTGAGTTGCCGAATGCCGCTATTGGCCGCCTGCGGGCCGTTCGGGCGCGATACCATCGGCACGGCCGACGGCGCAAATGCCGACCCCGTCAGTGGTTCGTTCGACAAAGGCGATTGGGCCATTTAAGGTGCTTTCCGGCAACAACGCAACGACCAAGGCAATGGTTGCTAAAGACTAGGTCATAAGCGGGGGCCGGGCAAACAAGGGTTTTACAGCTTCCGAGGGGAGCGGCCGGTGCAAACCTCCCTGATGCTTTCCAACATCGCGAGATAGTCGTCGAGCGGCAGGCCGTCGACCGTCGCCGCCTGGCAACGAGTGGCGCCGTCGACGGCACCGCCCTCCGAGACCAGCGACTCGATCAGCGCTCGCTGCCGCAGGCCGCACCAATCGGCAATCAAATCGCTTCGGCCGCGCAATGCGGCCACGGCGCACGCCAGCGCGTAGGCGCCCCAGTTGCTCACACCGGCCAAGATCAAAAAGTCGGCTGCGATGCGGCAGATGATGCGTCCCGCGTGCGCATCGCTCAAGGCGGCGCGCAATTGCTCCCAGGCAAGGCTGCCCATGCCAATCTCGTTGCCGCCGTCGCCGATGGCAACGGTCGTGACACGATGCTCGCCGGAACGGAACGCCTCGAACAAGCGGTCCAGCGGCGCGGTGTGGCTGTCGATGACAACGCCGCGCATGTTGTGGCAGCGGTCACGAGCTTCCACCGGCACTTCCGCGGCGAAGCGGTCGAGCGGCGGTGCGGCGCCGCGCGGCTGCGCAGAGAGCGATTCGAGCGTGTGACTCGGACCGACACGCTCGATGGCAATCAGATGGGTCAAGCGTGCCGCGATCGGCGAGGCCAGGAACTGCTCGATCCAAGGTCCGGCCTGCGCGCGGTCCACCGGCGCCTCGAGCAGCCGGGCGTTGAGTCGCCATAGCCGGCAACCGATCTCCAAGAGCGGCCGCGCATAGCGGTCGGTGATGAAGACCAACTCGCTGCCCAACGCCTCCAGCGCGCGTGCCAGATAGAGCGCGCCGGGCGGACCGTCGGTTTCGGCCACGGGAACGGGGAGGTCGGCGACGCAAAAGCCCGTGACGATGCCGACGGTCGAGGCGCGCTCGGCCAGATGGCGGGCCGCGGCCCCGAGACTGCCCGACTGCAACCACTTGCCGTCGCGGCGATAGCTGGCCACGCCGCGCCCGCGCGGATCGTGGCGGATCAACGCTTCCAGTTCGTCGAAGTCGATCGGCACAGTGATGTCAGGCAAAAGTGATGAAACGACCGTTTACTATACTGCGCTCGGCGGTCGTTGAGACGAATGGCGGTGGCTGGGGCAGAGCCGCGCGCTCGGCCATTTCCCCATTTGACGCTCGGCCGCGGCGATGCCCCGGTAGCGCCACCACCGGGGCATCGCTGGCCGACGGCGCGTTTTGGTGATTGCCGAGTCGCTCACGGCCAGCTTCTGCCCCAGCCACCGAAGGCAGTAGAAATTGGCCTTTTTCCGACCTTGTCAAGCCCCCAAAAACGCGCCGTTTCGGCCCGCTTGGGGCGAAATCTTTAGGGATTTTTTCCCGCCCAAAGCCATTGGCCTATTTGGACTTGCGCGCCGCCTTCGCCCCGATGTCAAACTTTTCCGTTTGCAGCTTGGCGTTTAGTCGGCCACATTCTCTTAATGGGCCTTCGGTGCCTGTTTAGCATAGCTAACCCGCCGAAGCGCCTCCGGCGTATTAAGTAAGAACGCAGGGGGGGAGCACTGAAAGCGGGAACGCTTGAGGGTGCCAGCGCGAGGAAGGAAGCGTAGCGATGAAAACACTGTTTACTTTGATTGCTTCGTTGGCGTTGGTGTCGGCCGTCAAGGCGCAGGCGCCGTGCCAGGAATACCGGCTCGAATACGGCACGGTCTACGACGAGAGGCAAGTCAATGCCTTCCGCGTCGAGTATGAAGACGTGCTCGAGGCGCGGAAGGTGACAAGCTATCGCCCGGTCTGGGAGACCGAGATGCGCACCCAGCGCCGTGTGGTGCTCAAGCCGGTCTGCGAAACCAGCGAGCGCGAAGAGCGCTACTTCGTCCAGCGGCCTGAATGGGAAGAGCGAATTGAAGACCGCAGCTACGACGTGACGCGCAACGTGCTGGAGACCGCCGAGCGCGAAGAGCGGTACATCGTCAACCGGCCCGTGTTGGAAACCGAAGAGCGCGAAGAGCGCTATGTGGTCCGCCGCCCGGTGACCGAAACCATCGAGCGCGAGGAAGCCTACACCGTGATGGATCCGGTGACCACCTATCGCCCCGTGCAAGTCGACCAAGGTGGCTTCGCCGAGCAGCAAGTTTATCGTCCGGGTCCGGTCCGCAACCGGTTGCGTTGGCAGTCGGGCACGTGCGTGGTCGATCCGCTCACCGGTCAGTCGGCGTATCAACGCGGCGGTCTGTTCTGGTTGCCGGAGCAGCGGCCGGGCGTCGTCGAAACCCAACGCGTGTGGATACCGAACGTCGTGACCGCCCAGGTTCCGCAGACGACGCTCATGCCGCGCACCGAAGTGCGAAAGGTGCCCGTGCAGGTCTGCCGCTATGTGGATGAGCAGATGGTGCGCAAAGTTCCGGTGCAGATCTGCCGCATGGTGCGGCAAGAAGAAGTGCGGCGCGTGCCGTTCACGGTTTGCAAGCAGGTGGTGGAGCACGTCGAGAACAAAGTTCCGGTGCGCGTCTGCCGGATGGTGACGGAAGAAGTCGTGCGAAAGGTGCCCGTCACCACGACCCGCTACGTGCAAGAAGAACAAGTCGAAGAAATCCCGGTCCGCGTCTGCCGCCAAGAGCAGATCGAAGAAACGGTGCAGGTGCCGGTGCGTGTCGAAAAGCGCGTGCCAGTGACCTATACCTATCGCGTGCCGCGGACGGTGGTGTATCGCGTGCCGCTCGATCCCTGCGGCAACCCGGTTTATGCGGCGCCGGCCGTGGTGCCGGGTTCGGCGATGCCCGAACGCTCGTCGCCGACCTATCAAAAGGGCAACGGCAAGAAAGAGCCGACGCCGGCCCCGCCGCGCGGCGACGAGGAAGGCTCCAAGGCCAATGGCGACGACGCGGAAAAAAAGCCCGAACTCGATCCGACTCTGCGTGTGCCGGAAGCGACGGAGGAAGGACCGACCTCTTCGAGGGAAACGCCGCCGCGCGGACAGACGAAACGCAATCCCAAGGTCGTGCGGTCGAGTTACGACCGCGAAACCTGAACCGCCGCCCTAGCGCGGCGAGAGCGGAACCAGCGCCGGGGCACGGGTCGGAGTCATCTGGCCCGTGCCCATTTTTTTCAATCGCCCGCCAAGGTGCCGTGTCGAGAAATCGCTTTGTGTAACGTCTTGGCTCTGATAGAATGACGCCTCGCGGCCAGCGACGGCCACTCGTGGTGAGGGCCGTGCTTTGGCTGGCCGCCGTTCGACAATCGTTGGTGCAACCACATGGAGGGATTTGGACATGGGCGCCTTCGGAGAGGCATTTGCGGCTTATGCCAAGCCCTTGCTCGATCAGACCGATGGATCGCAGGAAGACCTGAGCAAGGCGTTAACGCTTAGTCAACTGTGCTACAACTTGGCGTTGTTGCCGGCCGACCAACAGGACGCGGCGATCGCGGATATGCAGTCGAGTCTCGACATGGATGACGAGGAATTTGACGACTTTCGGCGTTCGCTTATAGAACCGATGATTCGCCGGCACGGGGAGATGTTCCCGCGAATGCATCAGCGGGGTTTCACGGCCGCTTCGCGCAGCAGCCCCGCGCCGAAGGCGCGCATGGCCATGCCGGTCCAAGGGACTCATCAGCCCGCCCAAAAGCACGCTAAAATCGACCGCTACGCGCCGTGTCCCTGCAACAGCGGCAAAAAGTACAAGTTTTGTTGCGGCGCCAATCGCTGAGCTATGACTCCCCCAGCGTCGACTTGCGCCGCAGAATGTGGTGATAGTGCTGGGCGAAGCGGTGGGCCTCGTCGCGGACGTATTGCAATAGCCGCAGCGCGTAGGCGTGACGGCTCAGCCGCAACGGCTCGTCGACGCCGGCCAGGTAAATCTCTTCCTCCCGCTTGGCCAGCGAGATCACCGTCGGCGGCTGAATGCCCAGCGACTCGAACGCCGCCAGCCCGGCGCTGAGCTGGCCCTTGCCGCCGTCGATCAGCAACAAGTCGGGAAAGGCCTCCTGCTCGGCGTCGAGCCGCTGAAAGCGCCGCGCCACCACCTCGTGAATGCTGGCGAAATCGTCGACGCCGGCCACCGAACGGATCTTGTAGCGTTTGTAGCCCGGCTTGAAAGGCAGGCCGTCGATGAACTGCACCAGGCTGGCCACCGTCTCGCCGCCGCCCAAGTGGGCAATGTCGACGCCTTCAATCACCCGCGGCGGCTCGGCCAGCTTCAACACCTTCTTCAGCCCGGCCAGGCCCTTTTTGGGGTCGATATAAAACACTTCGGGCTGGACGTGCGTGTCGAGCTCGCCGCGCTCGTCGAGCGTTTCCAGCATGCGGATTTCGTCGCGCAGCCGGGCGGCCCGCTCGAACCGCAGCTCCTTGGCGGCGGCCGCCATCTCTTTGCGCATCTGCTTCAGGAGCGAGCTTTTTTTCCCCTCCAAAAACATCCGCAGGCGGTGGATGTCGCGGCGATATTCTTCCTTGCCGATCCGCAAGTTGCAGGGCGCGGTGCATTGGTTGATGCTGGCCAGCAGGCAGGGACGGAACCAGCGCCACTTCTCGTCGCCCTCGTCGATGTCGAGGCCGCACGTGCGAAACTTGAAGATTTTCTGCAGCACCTGGATGGCCCCCCGCAGGCCGCTGGCGCTGGCGAACGGGCCGTAGAGCTTCGTGCCCCGCTCACTCGGCTCGCGGGTGAACTCGACGCGCGGAAAATCTTCGCGGGTGTAGATTTCGAGATAGGGGAACGTCTTGTCGTCCTTCAGCTCCTGGTTGAACTTGGGCTGCACGTCTTTGACCAGCCGGGCCTCGGCCAGCAGGGCGTCGACTTCGCTCTCGGCCTCGATGTAGTCGATGTCGCAGATCTCCCGCACCAGCTCGGCGGTGCGCCGGTCGAGTGCGGCGGCCTTCAAAAAATAGCTGCCGGCGCGGGCCCGCAGGCTTTTGGCCTTGCCGACGTAGATCACGCGGCCGGCGGAGTCTTTCATCAGATAAACGCCGGGCTTTTGCGGGAACTCGCGCACTTTGGCCGCGGCGTGGCGAAAGCCGGGCGTTTGCCCGCTGTCGCTGCTGGCGTCGATAAGCTGTTGTTGGAGGTCAGTGTCTTCGGACATGCTGCTTCGGTCGCGTACCATCCGCTGTCGACCCATTGTAGGCCGCTGGGCGTCGGCAATCGAGGCAGGGTGAGACGGGCATGCGCCATCGGCTACACGGTCGTCGGGCGTGTCACTTCGCAGGGAAGCGTGCTACAATACTTATTGCGGCAAGGGCGAGGTGGGCGCTGCTGAAGAACCGCTCCCTTTCAGCCCTGCCGCGATTGCTACGAACAACGGAGCCATCGATGGCACAAATAACGGTCGATGCAGCATTGCGCAGCAAACTTCTCAACCTGAGCCAACCGCTGGATTTGTGCGATGAGTCGGGGCAACTCATTGGGATGTTTATGCCCATTAGCGCAAGTCCGCCTCCGGGTTACAGTGAGCCGCCGCTCAGCGAGGAAGAGTGGAAGCGCAGAGAACAGGAGCCGGGATACAGTACCGAAGAAGTGCTTGCTCGGCTGGAGCGGCTGTGAACTTCGCACTGGAATGGAAGCAAACGGCCACTGATGAACTGGCCACGATATGGCTGCGCGCCGATTCGCCGACGCGGCGGAAAATCACGGCCGCGACCGGCAAGGCGGATCATTTGCTGAAAAAGCGGTCCCTATGGATGCAGCGAATCGCGAGAGGGCGACCGCCGAATTATGTTCGTCGCTCCCTTGGCCGTCACCTTTCGGGTCGACGCGGCCGCGAACCGTGTCGAAGTTCTACGCGTGAGGCAGTTCCATTAAGGAAAGCTGAAGAGGCATGAATCGTGGCCTGGCCCTGTTCTGGGCACACGATCACGCGAAGATTTCGGTTCCCACCGGCGGCGGCGGGGCGAAAAGGTGACCGCAGGCGGCGCAAGTGTCGCGATCGCGCGGCGCGGACTTGCGGCATTCTCCGCACGCTTCCAGCACCGGCCACCGCCGATGCCAGCGATACGCCAGCCAGCCGGGCAAACCGAATAAAAACACAAACACCGCCCACGCCCCCGCGCCCGGCAACGCGAACCGTGCCTGCCGCCGATAGGCCAGCCAGGCCAGCACTGCCGACAATAGCAATACCGCCAGCATCGCCGTCCAGCCGTCGGTCAGCGATTGAGCCAAGGCAGCCGCATAGTCAGGCTGCAACCCCCGCTGGACGGCTTGGTTCGGCAGCACTACGTTCGACATCAGCGACATAAAGAAAGTTTGCGGCACGACGGCCGCGATCATCCAGTATTGCTTCGATGCCGGCGGGCGGGGCTCGAAGCGAACCTCTTCCTCGCGAGTGATGTTCCCCCCCTCGTCGATCCAGTGATACTCCATCCAATACGCGTCCCCGTCGGTGTGCTGCTCCGCGACCAGAGCGGTGCCATCAGTCAATTCATACCAGGTGAAATCTCGGCCGCGCAGCTTTTCCGGAATAGGCCAGGCGGTGCGCTTCCGGCCCTGAAAATCGACGCCGATGACCTCCGTGGGCGTCCGCACCAGCAGGCCGGCTCCCGACAATACGTAATACGTTCCCCCGCTCCAATCTTCCGGAATCTTATCAGCCGGAGCTTGAGTAACAACCGGCGACGGAGAGAGGCTCACCGCGTCCGTTGACGGATAGAAAAGTTCAGCGGCACGGCTGGCCAAATCGACCCGCCAAACCTGCCCGCCGCTCACCAGGTAGATCCCTTCGTGGCGGTCGGTCGGTCCTGAAAACCTCATCTTGCCCGATGATTGCTGGAAGCTGGACGACTGCCGCGCGAAATGCGTGTACGAAGGGCCGACGATCGAAAACCATTGATCTCGGGGCGCTTTCCACATCGCGATTCTCCGAGGCAAAGACGGGCAGCGAACGTCGCGGCCCGCGTGTGTATTCAATAAAGGCGTCTTCCAGGTTCAGCTCCAACACGTCGATGGCCCGCGGCTCCAGCGACTCGCACACCTGCCGCTGCTCGTCGCCAAAACCCACCACGACCAGTTCCAAGCTCATCCCCGACTGCCGATGGCTGACCAGCCCCGCGCAGCCGGGAAACTCCGGCGGCGTGCGAGCGAACTCCAGCACGATCTTCCGCACCGATTCTTTGAAGGCGTCGGTCGGGCAATCGACCCGCAACACGCCGTCGACCAGAATGCCGATGCGGTCGGCCACGCGCTCCACGTCGCCCAAGATGTGCGAGCTGAACAGGATCGTCCGCCCGCGACGCTGAATCACCTGAATCAGCGACTCCAGAAAATCGCGGCGGACCACCGTGTCCAGCCCCAGCGTGGGGTCGTCGAGGATCAACAGCTCCGGATCGGGCGCCACGGCCAAGGCCAGCGATAGCTGTGCCCGTTGCCCGTTGGAGAGGCGGCGAATCTTGCCGCGCCGCGGCAGCGCGAAATGATCGAGAATCTGCTCCAACAGGCCGTCGTTCCAGGTCGGGTAAAACGATCGGGCGAAGCGGGCCATCTCGCCCACCGTCATCCAACGATACAGCGGATGCCCCTCGGCCAGATAGGCGATGCGCGAGCGCGTGGCGGGCGTGAGCTGGGCCACGTCTTCGCCCAGCACGAACGCCTTGCCGTAATCGGGGTGGACCATGCCGGTGAGCATTTTGATGGTGGTGCTCTTGCCCGCCCCGTTGCGGCCCAAAAAGCCGTACACGCTTCCCCGCGGCACGCGCAGGTCGAGCGAGTGGACCACCGGCCGGCGGCCATAGTATTTGGTCAGACGCTGCGTGAAGATGGCGTCGCTCATCAGGCGTTGCTCCATTGAAACTGGCCGGCCCGTTCCGCCACGGCCGCCACGACTTCGTCGGCCGAGAAGCCCAGATAGACCGCCTCGGTCAAAAAGCGGTCGAGCAACTCTTGCAGCCGCTGCGTTCGGGCACGCTTGGTCAACTCGGCCTTCGGTTCGGCGATGAACACGCCCAGCCCTTGCCGCGTGTGCAGCACGCCCTCGCGTTCCAGCTCGGTATAGACGCGGGCCACGGTGTTGGGATTGACCACTAGCGTGCGCGACAGATCGCGCACCGAGGGAAGCTGCTCGCCGGCGCGCAAGCGTCCGCGGGCTACCGCTTCGCGAACCTGGTTGCCGAGCTGCCGGTAGATCGGCAAACGGCTGGCTGGGTCGATGCGAAATTCCATAGTGCCTCTCGAACTGTACTAATACTAACAGTACAGCACGCGAAAGGCAAGGGGACGCCGGAGGAGTTTTTGGAATGCACGTAGGGTGGGGATCCCGGCCGCGTAGCGGCCACGGAGTTTAGCCGTGGGCGCCAATCCACGGGACGATGTTGCGCCCCGAGGAAAGCCACGTAGCGGCGGCGGAGCAGTGGGGAACCATGTCCTGGACGGGGAAACCCGTCATGTGGCTGGCAACTGACGTTGCGGAATCTATAATGAAGCGTAATCTCACCTCACGGGCAATTCGATGGCCGAAGTCTCCTACGTCGACGATCCAACGATTGACGACCGCAGCGAACTCTGGCGCCGCATCCCGCCGTGGCATTTTGTGTATGACGACAACCTGGGCCGCATGCGACCGGCCAACTATTTTGTCGCGCTGGATTTGGTCGTTGTCGTCGGACTGCCCGCGGTCATGTTCGAGCTGCCAGATCGAGACGACGTCCGCTGCCCCTTGACGTCGCGATCGAGTTGGCGGCGATCTTGCCGGCGGTCGCGTTGGTCGTGGCGCAAAGCGTGTTCGTCGTGGCGCAAGTTGTGTTCGGCGGCGCCAAGTTGCCCGCGCTCATTTCGTAGGGAACTCTCGGCCGATTTCAGGTTCGACCAATCGCCTTTCAGGGCACTCGTGTTTCCACTGGCGGCGTCGTTGCGGATTTGCACCCAATCGTTTTGCACCGTTTTGCGGTCTTGAGACAACTGCTGCTTGTCTTTCGAGATGTTCTGGCGATCGTGGTGGATGTTGCGGACTTCATGGCCGATTTTGCCATGATCGTGGTGCAGCTCGTGCCTCGCCTGCTGCGTGTTGCGCGTCGTCGAGCGCTGTCCGAGCCCCGGCAAGGTGTGCTGCGGCGCGGGCGAATGCGCCGACTGGCCCCGGCGCGGGCCGGCGGAAGTCTTCGTGGCGCTACCGCCATTCGCGGCGTGTGCCGCGGCATGATGGCCGGCATGGGTGCCCGCCGAGTGCGACGGGGTATGACCGCCGCCCGCATGACCAGCACCCGCATGACCAGCACCCGCATGTCCGCCGCCGGGATGTCCGCCGCCGTGGAACTTTGGTCCACCACCACCGCCGCCGCCATGAAATCCGCCGCCGCCCCCGCCCCCATGACCGCCGCCACCACCACCATGAGCGAGGACCGACGGGCTGTTGGCAAAGAACGTGAGAGCAAAAACCGTGTACGCCACCGAAAGGTGTTTCAACATCGCACGACTCCAGAATAGGCACTAAGATGTGGCGGGCGGGCGAGAACTCGCCTGATGGAAGCCTAGTTTATTTTTGGCCGCCAGGTCGGCCATTGCCCGAAATGCGGCCGTTCTCCTAGAATGCCGCCGGAACAAACGCTTGCCCAAGAGGAAACTGCCGTGCGTTGGAGCCAGACGCTGATCCCCACCATGAAAGAAACGCCCGAAGGGGCCGAAATCCCCAGCCACGTGCTGATGCTGCGGGCCGGCCTGGTCGGCCAGTTGATGGCCGGCGCCTACACCTATCTACCCCTGGGCCTGCGGGCATTGCGCAAGGCCGAGCAGATCGTGCGCGAAGAGATGGACCTGGCCGGCGCGGTCGAGCTGCTCATGCCGGCTCTCACCCCCATCAACCTCTGGCAGCGCACCGGCCGCGTCGAAGCCTTCGGCAACGTGCTCATCCAGTTTCAGGTGCGGCGGCAGAACCGCCAGGTCCATCTGGCCCTCGGTCCGACGCATGAAGAAGTCGTCACCGACCTGGTGTCGCGGCACGTGTCCAGCTATCGCCAACTGCCGCTCACGCTCTATCAGATTCAGACCAAGTTCCGCAACGAAGAACGGCCCCGCTTCGGCGTGCTCAGGACCAGCGAGTTCTTGATGAAAGACGCCTACAGCTTCGACACGTCGGCCGAAGGTCTCAATAAAAGCTATGAAAAAATGTATCACGCCTATTGCCGCATCTTCGACCGCTGCGGTCTCGACTACCTGGCCGTCGAGGCGGAAAGCGGCCCGATCGGCGGCGACGCCAGCCACGAGTTCATGGTGTTGGCCGATAACGGCGAAGACAGCGTCGTGCATTGCTCGGCCTGCGGCTACGCGGCGAACCTCGAACGGGCGGAGATCGGCCGCCGCGACGTGCCGCCCGCCGCCGCTCCCGCCGGCCCGCTGGCCAAAGTCGACACGCCCCGCGCGGGCAGCATCGAGGCCGTCAGCAAGATGCTCGGCTGCCGCCCCGATCTTATGATCAAGACCCTCATTTACACGGCCGACGAAAAACCGGTGGCGGTTCTCATTCGCGGCGACCACGAGGCCAACGAAGGCAAGCTCCGCCGCGCGCTCGGCTCGGCCAAAATTGAACTGGCCCCTCCGGAGGTGATCGAGCGCGTCACCGGCGCACCCGTCGGCTTCGCCGGGCCGGTCGGTCTGAAGATTCCGATCTGGGCCGACTACGACGTGGCCGGCGTGACGAGCGCCGTCGTCGGCGCCAACGCGGCCGATGCCCACTTCACCGGCGCCGCACGCGGACGCGACTTTGAGATCGGCCAGTTCGCCGACCTGCGCAACGCGGGCGACGGCGACCCCTGCCCGCGTTGCGACGGCCGGCTGGAATTGCGGCAGGCCATCGAAGTCGGGCATGTGTTCAAGCTCGGCACCAAATACTCCGAGGCCCTTTCCGCCCGGTTCCTGGATGAAAAGGAGCAGCTTCACCCGGCGATCATGGGCTGTTACGGCATCGGCGTGAACCGCATCGTCGCCGCGCTGATCGAGACCAAGCACGACGACAACGGCATCCTCTGGCCGATGTCGCTGGCGCCTTACGAGGTGCTGCTCGTGCCCTTGAACGTCAAGCAGCAGGATGTGATCGACGTGGCGAACCAGCTCTACAGCGAGTTGACGCACGCGGGCGTCGAGGTGCTGATGGACGACCGCGACCAGCGGCCGGGCGTGAAGTTCAAAGACGCCGACCTGATCGGCATTCCCCTGCGCGTGGTGATCGGCGGTCGCAGCTTGAAAGACGGGCAGCTCGAAATCAAATGGCGCTGGAAAGAGGAAGCGGAAGCGATCCCACTCGAGGGCGCCGTCGTGGCCATCGCCGACCTGGTGCAGACCGAGCGGGACCTGGCCCACGCCACGACGGAGCAGGAGTAGGTTCCCGACACAAGGGCCATTTCCGACCCGCACTGCTGGTCGAGAACGCGGCGGGAACCCCCACCATTGGCCAACTGTCGGATTCCGACAGTTGAGCGGGCGTTCCCCGTCCCTCCGGCGAGCCAAGCGAGGGTCGTCGCGATCTAAACACTTGTGAAAAACAAAAGCATTCAGCGTCATGGCCTAGCGGCAACACCAATCGCGACATGCCTTTACGGCCTCGCGCGAACGCATCAACGTTCGCTTATAAAAGCTTTTAAGCCCGCAGTAACTTGTCAAAGACCCGCGGCGACGCTTGAGCGTCGCGCTGCCCAACTCGTCACGAAGGGGCCGGCGTCGGACCCGCCGCCCTCGTGCTCATCATCGCCAGGCGATGGGTTCTCAGCAGCCGAACGGCGGGCGGTGCGGCCGCCTTGCCGCCGGCGAATTACCGTTGCGGAAAAACAATGACCGTTGTCAAAAACAAAAATCGTCTCGGCAGAATCCTTGCCCTAAAGCCATTGCACCGCCCAGGTTGCGGCAATGCCAATTCAGCCTGCAAAACCGTGGCCGCAACGGTAAATCTGGGGGGTGCGGCTGATTTTGGATTTTCGATTTCGGGATTTTGGATTGGCGGTCGCCATCGCTCATTTTTCTGTCTGGTAATCTTTCTGTCGTTCCTTTCGTTCTACCGCGC
>DATLUO010000118.1 GCA_035533075.1 Pirellulales bacterium
TGAACCCTGAACCCTGAACCCTGAACCCTGAACCCTGAACCCTGAACCCTGAACCCTGAACCCTGAACCCTGAACCCTGAACCCTGAACCCTGAATTGGCATGACGATTGCTGCATATCCGGTGCCCTAACGGGCGCCGCCTTCGGACGACGAGGGCGAAACTAGGACGTCCCACTCAGTGAGCTGCCGGATGATAGCGACTCGAAGCAGTACGGTTGTGGAGGCCGAAATGAGAACGGATCGCCTGCGCGTGGCCATCGCGGACGACGACCAGGAAATCCGCCGAACTTTGACCAAGATATTGAAGGCGCTGGGCCACGACGTGGTCTTCGCCGGTTCGACGGGCAGAGAGTTGGTCGACTATTGCCTGGAGCAACGGCCCGACATGGTTCTCACCGACATCGATATGCCCGACATGGATGGCCTGGACGCGGCGATGGTGATTCATGAACGTTCGCCGGCGCCGGTGATTCTGCTGACCGGCTTCTGCAACCCGGAGTTGATCGACCGGGCGGAGCAGAACCACGTGTTGGGCTATTTGATCAAGCCGACCTCGCAGGCGCAGCTCGAAGCGGCGATCGGCCTGGCCCTGCGGCGTCACGAAGAGTATCAATCGCTGAGGCAAGAGGCGGCCGACCTGCGGCAGGCGTTGGCCGACCGCAAGATGATCGAACGGGCCAAGGGGCTGCTGATGAAGCACCTGAGCGTGGACGAGCCGGAAGCCTTTCGCCGCTTGCAAAAATTCGCCAGCAACAAAAACAAGAAGCTGGTGGAGATCGCCGAGACGATCGTCATGGCCTCGGAAGCGTTGGACGGGAAGACGCCTTTTAATCGCTAAGGCGTTCACGCCAGGCCAGCGCAGGGGAGAGGTTTCCGGCTCGGCTTCGCCCGCGGTGGTGTGCGGCTCGACCATCGCCACCACGCGATAGTTCTTCGTGGGCGACGCGCTCTCGTCGTAAGTGGCGGCGGAGATGGCGATCGTCTCGCCGGGCCGATAAAAACGCTTGTCGGCCGAGGCCACCAGCCGCCGCCGGCCGATCGCGGAATTTTCCGTGAGCCAATAGATCAGGTTGCGGCAGAACTTGGCGTAGTAGCGGTTGTCGCCCAGTCCCCAACGCTGCACCAACTCGTCGGCGTAAGGCGCGGTGATGGCAAACGCCATCGCGGCCGTGCGACCGCGGCCGTAGCGGCCCACCACCACCGCCGGCACGGAACCCGCCGATTGTGCCCCAGCCACCAAGAATGCCCCATCGCCGGCTGCGTTTGTCGTGGGTGTGCTCGACACGGCGGCCGTGGCCAGCACCGTGGTCAGGTTCGTCCTGGCTCCCACCCAGCGGTTCAGCCCGCTCACCGCCGGCAGTGAGCCGACGATCTGCCGGTTCTGCTTGGCGTCGGCCATCAGGGTCCAGATGGGGTGCGGCGTGGCGGGCAGCTCCGCTTGCAGCCGCACGCTCTCGCCGGGCGTCCAGTCGAGTCCGCCGGGCAACAGCTCGACGGGCAGCATCGGGCCGACGCGCGTCTCGCTCCAGCCGCCCGAAGCGAAGCTGTGCTCTCCGCCGATCATGCACAGGCCGCCGCCGCGCTGGCCGATCCACGGCTCGATCCAATCGAGCTGCCGAAGCTGCGCAGAAAGACCTGCACTTCGACTTCGGCGAACTTGCGTGCCCGTTGCGGAGCGACGACGGCGGCCACGGCCACGTCTCCCCCTTTGCTGACATCACCCACGGGCACGACGTGGACCGGCGTTTTCAAGCGGGCGAACTCGGCGGCGAGTTGTTCGACGCCGACGTCGTCATGTGCCCGGCCGTCGGAGAACACGACGATGCCCAGCGGCGGCACGCGGCCGAAGCGGCTGGAAATTTGCCGCAGCGCCGACAGCAGCCGCGTATCGGCGTCGGTGGGAGACAGTGACGAGAGATCCGCGGTCGACGACGACGGCGGTGCGGCGTCGCTTGTGATGTGGGCCTCTGGCCCGCCCTCCTTGCTGACGGCCTGAGAAGGCCGCCCCATTTCGATCGCGGCCAGTCGTTGGCCAAAAGCGGAAGGGCTTGACGATTGCGGGCGACGGCTTGGCCAGCTCTCGTGCCTGCTCGATAAGTTCGCGCGATTCATCCCAGCGGTTTTTGGGGCTGCCATTATGCATGCTGGCCGACATATCGAGCAGGTAGAACAATTCCGGACGTTCGACCGGGCCGCGCAGTTCATCGACCCGCACCGGGTTCAGCAGCACGACCGCCACGACGGCCAGGATCGCTCCGCGCAGCGTCCACAAGTTCCAGCGATGCGAGACGGCGTTGGCCGGGCCGAGCAGCTTTCGCAGCACGAGCACCGCCAGCGGCACGGCGACCACGACGGCCACCGCGGCGCCCAGCGGCAGCGGCGGGAGGAGTTCCATACCGGAGTCGGCGAAGACCGTGAAGTCGGAAACAGGCAACTGGGTTTGTTCCATGTCCTAAGTCTCGACGGACGCCCCTCTCGCGGTCAACGGTCGGAATCCGACAGTGGCTGCCGGGCCGGCAAGCCCGAGCCTCCCAATCCGCGGCACGGGCCAGTCTCGCCGATTTTAGACAACATGTCTTTACCACGCAAGAACGCGACCCGATACAACCAGCCTTCGTTACCTCCACCGTCACTCCGATTACTTCCGGCTGGAGCGACGAGTTGCCGGGCGGGGCTTTCACTCGCTCGCAACATCAACACCGTTCCTGGCGCACCGGTGATTGACCGCCAGAGGCCGGCCGCGCGAAAAGCCGTCCCCTTGCCGCGCGATGCGTCCCGCCGCGGCGTTGGCGGCGGCGGGACGTGCGCCCGGCCACCGCGTCTTTCGATCGCTGATCACCGTGGTATACTTGCTGCATGAGCAGAACCAGCATCCTGGACCGCTTTCTGGATCCCGTCGTCGAGTTCCTGCCTGCCGACGCGGCCCGCAAAATCATCGAGCTGCGCATCGATCCCGAGCTTCAGACCCGGCTGGACGAGCTCGCAGAAAAGGCCAACCAGGGAAATCTATCACCCGACGAGCGCAAAGAGTATGAGGGATACATCGAGGAGCTTGACATCATCGCGATCTTCAAGCTCAAGGCAAAGGCGGCTCTGCGGCGCCAGGGCTTATGAGCGACCCTACCGTCCGCGGTTTGGTGTGGCGGCGAGCAGATGACAGGTGCGAATACTGCCGCCTGCCGCAGCACGCAATGGAGGCAACGTTCCACGTTGAGCACATTCTTGCGTGCAGCATTCGCCGCCTGATGCCGACGCCCCGGAAAACCTGGCTTTGGCCTACCAGCACTGCAATCTGCACAAGGGTACAAATCTTAGCAGCATTGATCCTGCCAGCGGGCTTGTCGTTGCTCGGTATCACCCGCGTCGTGATGATTGGTCGCAGCATTTCGCGCTGCAGGGGGCACAAATCGTCGGACGGACGCCGACCGGCCGAGCCACGATTCGGTTGCTTCAGTTCAATACGCCCCCGCCGTTTGGAATTGCGCGAGGGGTTGATTGCTGAGGGCGAGTTTTGAATGGCGCTATCTTCGTCTGCCACCAGATTTATCTGGTGGTTGACGGCTAACAGTCCCCATCATTCGTCAGCCGGCTTCAGCCGGGCTTCCGTGTTGGTTTTAGCCCTGTGCGCGGCGGCGGCGGCACGCACGGCACGGCAACCCAGGGAGGCAAAAAGGGCGGCGCGGGGCCATTCGTCTCTGGCGTCCAATCAGCGCCCCACCGGCATAAAGCCGGATGGTGGCTTGCCGAGCGTGAGCCAAACCGCGTCCGGAGAAAGGGTCAGAGGGCCTCGACAGGCCGCCGCCCTTTTTCAACAGGCTGTGTTAGGCCGCCGCTTAGGCGGAAGGAGAGCAACGATCGTGCTAGCCGGCGTGCTGACGAGGAACTATAATCGTGTCGAAAGAGCCTTCCTTTGTTGCAACGCCGGTTTTTTGATGGCAACCGTCACACCATCGTCGAAGAGTGAGATGGCAATTCTGCGACGCGTTGTCGATCCTGCCCGACCATACCTCTCCTGCGAGGCCGCGCGCGACATTCTGCGGCTACAGTTTTCGAAAAGCGATCGCCGCCGCATGAACCTGTTGGCGGAAAAGAATCGCCAAGGAAAGTTGACCGCCGGCGAGGAAGAGGAACTCGATAACTTCATTCGTGTCGGCCAAACCCTTGGCATTTTGCAGTCGAAGGCGCGGCGAACGCTGCGCCGCGCCGAAAAACTGAACGGCAAAAAATCGCGGCGCGAATGAGTCGAGCGTTGCGCAAAGAACTGCGTCGCCTTGCCGCCCAGCGCTGCGATTACTGTCGGATGTCCGAAGCATTCGACCCCCTGCCATTCCAGGTCGACCATATCATTGCCGAGCAACACGGCGGCGCGACCGTACTGGAGAACCTTGCCTGGAGCCGCATGCATTGCAACAAACGGAAGGGACCAAACATCGCGGGCATCGACGCCGATTCCGGTCAGTTGGCCGCTTTGTTTCATCCGCGCCGGCAGGCTGGGGACCGGCATTTTTACTGGGACGGCCCGGTCCTCCGCGGCCGCACGCGCTCGGCACGGGCGACGATTGCGGTTCTCGGCATCAACGATCCCGATTTCGTAGCGTTCCGAGCCGAGTTGATGGACGAAGGGGTATTCTAGCCGGTCGTCCGCCACGCCCCGCTCCTTGCCTCGGTCGGGCGATGATTGACTGCCAGAGGCCGGCCCGGCCAAATGCCCCTTCCCTCAACGGGCTTTCGCCAGCCGCCGCGTCGCGGCGGTTGGCGGACGACCGTCGCGCGCACCGTCGACGGCGTAAGGGAGGTCGCCGCTTCGTCTCAGGCGGTCAATCACAGCCCCACCGGCATAAAGCCGGGTGCTGGCTTGCGGAGCGTGAGCCAAACCACGTCAGGCGAAAGGATCCCGAGCATGCCGCCCGCTTGCCGGGCGGAGGCTCACGTTGGTCTCTAAAAGGGTCGGGGCGGCACGTCACGAGGATGCCGCCCGCTTGCCGGGCGGAGGTTTCACGTTGGTTGCTAGAGCTGCCGTTGAGCGGGCTCGCCGCCTTTAGAGACCAGCGTTAAGTACCGCCGGGCAAGCCGGCGGCATGTTCCGTTGGAAACCTCTCAACGGGCGTCCGCCAGCCGCCGCGTCGCGGCGGCTGGCGGACGCACGTGGCGCGCACCGTCGACGGCGTAAGGGAGGTCGCCGCTTCGTCTCTGGCGGTCAATCACCGCCCCCCCCGGCACGAGCGCGAATGGTGGTGATCACTCGCGATGCGCGCGGCCAGCCCACCCATCCGCTATACCAACCGGCATGGAGGTCACAATTCATGACTCCACGGCATCAAGCCGGATGGTGGCGTGAGGGCAATCACAGCCAATGCACCGGCGCGTCGCCGGCCGACCGAATCGGCGAATGGCAAGGCGCAGGCCGCGACGGTACGAATCCGGCACCGCCGCGCCGAACGAATAGCCGCCGTGAGGCGCTCGACATCCCCCTGCGCCGCCGATTATAATAGCCAAAAGTTCATGCCTAGACCCCCAAGTTCGAACAGCCTCGGTCGTGCCCGGCATTGTGCAAAACGCCGAAGCCATTTATAAGTTCGCCGTCAAACCGCCAACCATAGGTTCGGCCGTTATAAACTGCTCGGGTTTTGCTGCAAAGGTGGCCCTTCATGGCGCCTAAAAAAAAGCCACCACTGACGTTCGAGGTGCGGTTCGTAGCGGAAGGGCTCGTTCCCGAGGAAATACCCCTGCGTGCCGTGAGCGATGCCCTCTCGGCCGTGCAGGATCTGGCCAGCGGGCGCGATCCTGCGGAGCTGCCTCAGGTTCCCGCCGAAAAAAGAATTGCCCTAATGGATGTCCGCAGGGGCTCCGCCGTCTACAGTTGTGTCGCACGCGCCCCGGATGAGGCGACGGCGAACCTGGCTAGCGTCGGGGCCATGTTGTCCGGCGATGCCTCGTTCCCCATTGCCGACGAGCGGCTGATTGCGGCACTGCATCCGATTGAATCGCTAAGCAAGGTAGCTCGGTCGGTCAAGTGCAACCTCGAGGTGGCGCCAATCGGCCGACATGAGCGTCCGCTCTTGGTCGTCGAGCCGGATGCTTACGAACGGATTTCGCAGAGAGTGCTTCTGCGCGGTGACACGACCGTCGTGGGAGAGGTGGAGCGCGTCGGCGGCGCGACGAAGATGCGCTGTTTGTTGCGAGTTCCAGGGCATCGTCGCCTTCTCTATTGCGACTTGGAAAGTAAGGATCTTGTCCGCCGCTTGGGCCAGCATCTTTACGAACGGATAGCCGCGACGGGCACGGCCCAGTGGATCCACAGCACCTGGCAGATCTACCGCTTTGCGATTCGTGACTTCACGCAGCCCAAACTAGGCGATCCAAAACAAGCTATCGCCGAACTGCGCACCGCCGGCCTCGCTGCCTGGGACACCATCGCCGACCCGGAAGAATACATGAGGGAATTGCGTTCGTGAGCGTCGGCCTTGACTCGATGGTTCTGGTTTACGCGGGCATCGTGCCATCCAACCCGGCCACCCGCGCCGACGATTTTGCCGACCTTCAGGTCCGTGCGCACATTCTCTTGCACAAACTCGCACGGCGCGACGCGATCATCTACCTTCCCACGGTCGCAATCGCCGAACTGCTTGTGCCTGTTCCAAAGGCGCAAAAGGGGCTGCTCATCGCGAAGCTGGCCGAGAAGTTCGTTTGCCCGAATTTCGATCTACACGCCGCGGCCATTGCCGCGGAATTGTGGGCACAACACAAGCAGTTGCCGCACGACCTGCAATACAAGAACCGCCACCTGTTGAAAGCCGACATTCTGATAACTTCCTCCGCCCGCGCGGCGGGCGCCGTCGAATTCTACAGCCACGACAAACGTTGTCGTGCTCTCGCCGCCATGATCATGCAGGCACACGATCTGCCCAGGGAGGATCCGGAGGACATGTTCCTCAAGGGTGATTTACAACGTGGCGAGGTCGAACTCCCGGAGCGCTTCACGGGCCGCAAAAAGAAGTGAGAGCAACACTGACTCGGCCCGTTTGTCGATCGCGGCGAGTCTATGGGACGAGGGCTACCGCTAATTCGTATTTTGCGTCGGCGTTTTGATGCATTCTCGCTGCCTATTCCCAAGATAGATGTACTGTGCAAGCCGCGGATGATGAGTGACGCGCGCGACAATCAGTTGCTCATCGACCCCAACCCACCGCAAGAGCAATAGCCGCAAAAGCATCTGCAACTTGTCGCACGCCCAAGCTAAAGGAATTCCGCTCAAAGCTTTGGGGCGAAGCTCATCGGTCAGGTGCGTAAAGTAATGCCTCGTGTCAACGATTCCTGAAGTGAAATCGCTGGCTGACGCGCAAACGCACGCCACCATCTGTGGGCCCATTGAACCGAGCAATCCTGATAAGCGCTTGCGAAGCGAGTGTTCGTTTCCATACTTGATCCTGTTTTTCAGGCTCGCGCGATGGTCCTCGCCGACCTCGCTGGGGATCGCAGCCACCAAGGCGTTCTTCACGCGTTCGTAGTCCCCGTCCGCCATGTATGCTCCGGGCATTGTGGCGCGACTGAATGCCTCCAATGCCTGCGACAATATCAGGAACCGGCCACGATTTGAGGGGTCTGCACTTCGATGAGCGTCCCGAAACAGGTAAATCGCGCTCAACAATACATCACTTGCCGAGAACCACTTTTCCAGAATCGGTCCGAGGCGGTCCGCCAATTGCGAGAAATAGAATAACAGCACGGAGGACCGCAGGGCGTCGCGCTCTCTATGCGGTCCGCTCGACGTGTAAAGCAGCGGCCCATCACACGGGTCGCCGTTTGGCGTTACGCGAATCCAACATGCGTGGCAGGGCTCGTCTGTCAGCAGGGTCAGCAGGTCGCAAAGCCGCCACAACGTCTTCTGGAACCACTCCAACGGTTGCGGCGAATCTGGAATAATATTGAAGTGGCTGCCGGCAATTGCCTCCGCCATATTGCGGTCTCCTTTCAGCCTAAATGTCGAATCGATCTCGAACCGCGCCGAAATTGACGAGATTGCGAAGACCTGCCTTTCCGGCTTCGTATAGGTGAGCGTTGCCTGGTCTACAGCATCGGTTGCCTGCACTGCGAAAACGTTGCGGTCCAAAAACTCGTCTAGCTTCGAAGGCGACGCGGATACACCGTCGAATCGCAATTGGTCAAGACCTTCGAGGTGGTAGCCGACGACGAGATAGATGCCGCTGCAAACCATCCAGGATCCCGTGAATGCCGTCACGAACGCACGAAACAACGTGCATTTCTGCCCGTCATCCAACACACCATGCAACCGATCAAACCTGCGAAAATCGGAAGCAAGCACACCCATTTGTTCGACCGACACGGAACCCAGCGTGCCGTCCAGGCGGACACTAAGCTCATCCCGGCTGTATTTCAAGGAGCCTCCGACGACCGTTTCGGGAGCGTCAGGCAGCCACCAGCGGCCACCGCACTCAAAGGCCTCGAAAAGCACGACTTGGCGCTCTCGCATTTGTTATCCATACCTGACGAAAGGGTAGCATTGTGGGCCGGCATCAATCGGGCAGAGGCTGAGCCGGGGAAAGAAACGGCATCCTTGGCGGCGCGGTGGCCCACATGAGGGCGACTTCGTCGGGGGTGAGACCGTAGGCGGCGTTCACGAGGTCGCTGAGGCGATGTTCCAGCGATAAGGCTTCGACCGCCAGACGCCGGGCCGGCTCGATCGTCCGCTCGTATTCATCGCGAAGACCCCGCAACCCCGCCGCACTCAAGGGGTTCTTCCGCCCGCGGGCCTTCTGCACCTCGCCCACAAAGGCGTCGGAGTCGAGGTCGAAGGGCGATTGCAGCTTTTGGCTCGGCTTCTCGATTTCGTGCTCGACGCGGAGCCAGTCGAGGAGCGATCGCAGCGTGCCGTGCTCGTCGCGCGTCAGTTGGATGAGCTGGCCAACCGTGCGATTGGCTTCGGCGCGCTGCGTGTGGTCGGGCTGCGGGACCGGCAAATCGCGAACAAAATCCTTGATGTACCGCAATGCTTCGTCCTTCCCGTGCATCGCCGTGCGCCAGGCATACCACCACGTTATCGGCGCGTTGGCCACCGCGAGAATCCACGAATCATTGGATGGCAAGAAGTAGGCCGTGTTGTTGCAAAGTGTGCCCGACGAGTCGATTATCCATGCGGCTCGCCAGGTGATTTCTGGGTACATGATCTTCGCCTCGTCGAAGGACGCCCAATAGGCGCATGACCGCAGCTCCCACCAATACCGCCCGTGATCCTGGCGATTTAACAGCGCGCCGCGGAACTGCGATAGATGTGCGTGTATCGCCGGATACGTTTTCGCGAAGACGGCTTCCGCGCTATCGCCCTGGTCTGCCCACGGCCATTTGAAATTTTCGCTGGACCGCAGCACAAGCATCCACCAGCCGGCCCAGTCGGCGCTCCAGCGGCTGAAATCTTGGCCGCGGAGGTAAGGTTTTAGCAAAGCCGCACTGCCGGCGTGCGACGCGACGATCGCTTCTTTTGTCTGAGTATCAATGAGATATGCTTCGTTGAGCCCAGTCTTGATGCCCGATAGCGGTTCGACCGCCGCAAAGTCCGCCAGGCGCCGCCCACGCTCGACGAGCTTAGCCAAGAGATGGCCAACGCCTTGAGGCTCAAGCTGCCACGTTTCGGCACCGAGCTGCTCCAGTGGCAGCGCGACGCCTTCATGCTCAATCTGCCGACTCAGGTCGTCGACGCGGAGTTGCTCGCGCGGGATGGTACAGAGCCGCGCGGTCTTGGGCTTCAGCGCGGCGGTCGGTTTACGCGCGACGATGATTGAGGGGAAGACGTCGGCGTCCTCAAAGATCTGCTTGGCGTGCCCGAAGTCGACGACCGATTCAATCCAGGCGCTGTCGGCAAAAAAGCGGCGGAGCGGCTCGCCGTAGCCGGATTTCATCCATTTGTTCGTTACGATCATCGAGAGCAGCCCGCCCGGCCGCAGCAGGCGCAGGCCGCGCTCGTAGAAGTAGACGTACAGATCGGCCATGCCGTGATACGAGCGATACGCGCGCTCCAGATACGGCTTGATGTCGCTCAACAACTCCTGACGCACGTAGGGCGGATTGCCCACCACCACGTCGAAGCCGCCTTCGCCGTTTCGGTCTCCAAAGATTTCGGGGAACTCGCCGTGCCAGTCGAAGGCGCGCAGGTATACGGCCGGGTCGCTGACGACGCTGTTGCCCACGCGGATCGTGTGGTCGAGACTCGTCAGCACCTTGCCCCGCTCGGCCGTCTTGATCCAAAGACTCAGGCGGCAAATCTCGATCGCCTCTTCGTTCAGGTCGACGCCATACAAATTGTTTTCCAGGATGCGCTTGTCGAGGTCGAACAGCGTGCGGTGCCCACGAAGCTCTTGCAGCCGGTCGTTCGAGGCCTGATAGGCGGCATGCAGTTGGTCGAACGCTTCGATCAAGAACGCGCCGCTGCCACAGGCCGGGTCCAAAAGGCGGACCGAACCGAGCTCGTCCTGCCACGATTCCCAGAATTTGACCAACGCCGCGCGGGCCGCCGGCTTCAGGTCGTCGAGCTTGTAGACGTTCGGATCGGCCAGCGCCGTTCGGGCAGGACCCTTCTTCGCCGCCGCTTCTTCGTGCTCGCGCCGCAGCCGCGCGAAACGGTCTTTCAGCACGCCGCCCAACGCCTGCTCGATGATGTACCGCGTGATAAAGGCCGGCGTGTAGAAGGCGCCCTCTTTTTTGCGACGGGTGCGCGCGGTTTGGGGCGTTTTGGCCGTCATCGTGGGAAGTGACGGGCTGGGAAGCCCATCCTCCTGCGACGGACCACTGACAACAGACAACTGACTCCTGAGCTTTTCCAGGTCGGAAATCGACTGCTCGAAAATGTGCCCGAGAATCTCGACGTCGATCAAGCTGCTGCCGGCGGCCGACTGCGCGGCCTGCGAGGCGGGACGATAGTCGTAGGCGCCCAAGTCGCGAAAGGAGCCGCACACGGCGTCGGACACGCGCAGACGGTCGAGCAGCGGGTCGGGAGCGAACAGCCCGCCGTTGTAGGCGTGGATGCCCAGCGCCGCGTTGCCGCCGTTGATCGAGTCGAACAGGCCGCGAAAATTGTCCCAGATGGGGCGCGGATGGTAGGGGTCGCGGTGCTCGTAGGCCTTGCGGATGGTTTCGGTCGGCAGCAGGCCGCGGTCTTCGCAGAAGGCGCAGAACAGTACGCGGTCTAATAGCTTTTGCGTGGCGGCCAACACGTCGCCCCGCGGGGCGTCGGGATTGTCACGGGCAAGTTCCTGGAAGGCGCTCTGCCGCATGTCGGCGTAACGCTGGTAAAAATCGCGGGTCAGCTCGCGGCCCACGCGTTGCGATTCGTCCCAGAGCGAATAGAGATGGCATCGCCCGGCCGCCGGCACGACGCGCTCGGCCCCCAGCAGAAACACGAACCGCTTGAGGTGCGCCGCGTCGTCGGCCAACTGTTCGGTGTCGAAACGCTCGTAGGTGTGCTGGTCGGCGCCCTTGTAATACAAGCGGGTCTCACGCACCGACGTGACCACGATCCAGTCGCACGGTAGGTTGATGGCGTAGCGATAGGCTTGATCGACGGCCGACATGCGGCGGCCGGCGAAGGGGCGGTCGAGCGGATCGCGCGGGCCTTTGCCCTCCAGGGCCACCAGGTAGCGCTGCTCGCCGTTGAAATCGCCCAGCACCGCGTCGGCGAACTTTCCGTCGACCTCGACGTGTTTTTCCCGCGAGAGCGTGTAGCGCGGCTGCCCGTCGGCCGGACGCGTGTAGCCCAACAGGCCGCAGAAAAAGTCGGTCAAGAAGTCGGGCAGCAGCTCCTGCTCTTTGAAGCTGTCTGCGCGGCGTGAAGAAAGCAACTCGGCCCAGTGACGCAGCTTGGGCGCGACGATTTCGACGCGGTGGGGCAACGGAAAGGCCGCCAGGTGCGTGCGGAGAACGTCGGGACGGAACAGCGGCTTGGCTTCGAGGGGCAAGACAGGGTTCAGGGTTCAGGGTTCGGGGTTCAGGGTTCAGGGTTCAGGGTTCAGGGTTCAGGCCAGGGACAGGCCGACGCCGAGAGTATAAGGGACGCGGGGCGGAGAAAGAACATGGCGGCGGACGCGGGATATTGGATTTTGGATTGGTGGGGCGGCGCGACTGGAACAAGCCAAGCCAGGGGCGTGATAGGATGCTGGCCGACTCTTGATCCGTGCCCATCCGTTTTATCCTTGGTTTCCCCTCTTTTGCGGCCATGCTGGCGTGCCTAAGAATTGAGCAGCCGGGCCGCGCGGGGTCCAGCGCGGCACCTCGGCGCACGGCTTTTGCAAATTTGCAATAGCCGGTCAAACACGGCGTTTTTTAGCATCTCGTACCTAATTGGAGGGGCAATCCGCGCGACTGCCTAATCTGTACGCATGCGGCTATTTGTGTGCATATATATTAGGCAATCATGGATAAAGACGAGGGATCAGAGACGAGGGACCGGAATCAGCGAAGCGGTGGACGAGCGCGTCGCGAGAGCGGTGCAAGCCAATGGCCGTGCAAGATGAGTGATGAGCCATCAGGGATGAACCGCGCTCAAAGGACGGATGACAGAAAGATTACCTGACAGAAAAACAAGCCACCCAATGGCGCCTCACTCGACCGCCGCGTTCCCCATTTTTCTGCCAGGTAATTTTTCTGGCAGCATCCCTACGGTACACGCCCAAGCCAGTCGGCGAGTAGAGTGCGAGTACGGAACCGGACGACCGCGGAACGCACCTCAACGCCGAACTCGCGACTTTATTTCGGCCATCCTTCATCCCTCATCGCTCATCCCCTCTTCGGAACTACGAGATGATGAAATCCCTCGGGTTTTTCTCGTTTGTGCAAATTTGCACGAACGAGGACCGCTCTGCCGGGAACGCCCTCCGTGGCGTTCCGCGCAGCGGGGTCGGCACCGCGCCGCCAGAGCTCGGAACGCCACGGAAGCCGTCGCGTACAGAGCCATCCATGTCAAGCCGGCGGTTTTGCGCTTGTACAAGTCGGCGTCGATGCTTCCTCGCATCGTCGCAAACTGCTGGCCCCTACCAGCTTGGATGGCCCAGACGGCGCGCTTGATTCTTGTTTTTCACAAGCAAACCGGCCCCTGAACCCTGACCCCCGAACCCCGAACCCGGAGAACCCAACACCATGCCCAAGCCAGGAAAGGCGCAGCGACCTGCCAACCGGACGACGGCGGACGAACGGCCGCCCAGCCAGCGCGATTGCGGAATCTACGAACAACACATCCTGCGCGGCGAGACGCGACAACACGTGGCCGCGGCACACGCCTTGTCGGGGCAGCGAGTCGCACAAATCGCCGCCCGTGTCGAAGCCTGGCTCGCCATCCACCCCGAACATCCCCTGGCCCAAGATCATTGAGTGAATCAGGGCCGCGCCTTGCGTCCGCCGCCGAGGCTGTCGCCGCACGTCATTCGCTTCTGCGGCTTGCTGACGGCGCGTTTTTCGCTAAGATTGTTCATTCGGCGTTTCCTTGCTGGCCAGCATAGCTTCAATTGGCAGAGCACCGCATTCGTAATGCGGGGGTTGTGGGTTCGACTCCCACTGCTGGCTCTCGGCCCGCGGTCGTCGCCTTGGTCGCGGGGGGCGTGTTCACGGGCCTATATTTTTGCCGCCTCGGTGAGGGCGGCGCCACGGTTCGAACTTGCATTGGGAGAAAGCGGAATGCCACAAGGTTTGGAAGTAGACCTCAAGCAAATGTTGCTGTCCGACGGCCAGCTCGATGCCGCCGCCGTTCGACGGATGATCGAGGCCCTGAGCGCCGACGCCACGAACTACCGGCCGCTGCGCGAGGCGGTGCAAGAATTGGAGAAGGCGGCGGAAGGTGCCTCGGCCAAATTGCGGCTGGGCGTGGGCTACTACTTGTTGGGCCGCTTCCGCCTGGCCGGGCAAACGCTCGCCGCGGTCCAAGGCGGCGTCGCCAAGTATTATCTCGGCAAATCGCACTTCGCCCTGGAAGACTACCGCGCCGCGATTCAAGACTATGAGGCCGCCGCCAAAGCCGGCTACGACGGCGATGCCAGCACCTTGGGGCGGGCCGAAGCCGTCCGCTACACGGGCGACGCACGCGCCGCCTTGAAGGTGCTCGACAGCCTCTCCGGCGCGGTCGAGCAGACCGCCGACTATCTCTATCAACGCGGCGCCACCGTGGCCGCCATCGGCGGAAACCCCAGTGAAGTCGTGGCCTTGCTGGAACGCGCCGTCGAGACCGATCCCAAGCACGCCGGCGCCCTGTTTGCCCTGGCCGTCGAAAACGACCGCCGCGGAAACGATGAGACCGCGCTCGATCTCTATCAACGGTCGACCTCGCGGTTTCCCGCCCATCTTGGCGCCCTGTTGAACCTGGCCATCCTCTACGAAGACCGCCAGCAATACGAGAAGGCGCGCCAATGCTACCTGCGCATCCTCGACGCCTATCCCAATCACCCTCGCGCCCGGCTGTTCTTCAAAGACGCCCAGGCGTCGGGCGAAATGTTCTTCGATGAAGACGCCCAACGCCGCCGCGACCGGCTGGGCCAGGTGCTCACGATGCCCGTGACCGATTTCGAACTCTCGGTCCGCAGCCGCAATTGTCTGCAAAAGATGGGGCTGTTGACGTTGGGCGACCTGGCCCGCGCCACCGAGCAAGAACTGCTGTCGAGCAAGAACTTCGGCGAGACCTCGCTGGTGGAAATCAAGGAGATGATGGCCTCCAAGGGCCTCAGCTTGGGCCAGTTCGCCGGCGAAAAGCGCGTGCCCGAAGTCACCTACGAGCCCGAAGTGATGTCGCCCGACGAACAGGCCCTGCTCAGCAAGCCGATCGCCGATCTGAACCTTTCCGTGCGTGCCCGAAAGTGTATGATCCGGCTGGGCATCAGCACCATCGGCGAGCTCGTGCGGCGGACGCAAGACGAGTTGTTGGAGTGCAAGAACTTCGGCGTCACCAGCTTGAACGAAGTCCGCGACAAGCTGACCGTACACGGGTTGAAGCTGCGCGGTGACTGAACCCGGAGCGTTCGCATTTCGCCTGCTGCATCAGGACGCCGGCTGCCGCGCGCGGCGCAGCACGTTTCACACGCCGCACGGCGCCGTCGAAATGCCGGCCTTTATGCCGGTCGGCACGCAAGGCACCGTCAAGGGGCTGGCCATCGACCAGCTCCGCTCCACCGGCGCGCAGATGGTGTTGGCCAACACCTATCATCTGGCGCTGCGGCCCGGCGAAGAGGTCGTGGCCGAGTTGGGCGGGCTGCACGCCTTCATGGGCTTCAGCGGCCCGATCTTGACCGACAGCGGCGGCTTTCAGATTTTCAGCCTGGCGGTGATGGCCCGCATCGACGAGCAAGGCGCCACCTTTCGCTCGCACATCGACGGCAGCCTGGTGGCGCTGTCGCCCGAACGGGCGGTGTCCCTTCAGGAGGCGCTTGGTTCCGACGTGGCGATGGTGCTCGATCACGTGGTGGCCTTGCCCGGCGGACCGCCTGCCGTGCGCGAGGCCGCCGAGCGCACCGTGCGGTGGGCGGAGCGCTCGCGCGACGCCCATCGCCGCGGCGACCAGGCCCAATTCGGCATCATCCAAGGCGGTCTCGACGAGCCGCTGCGCGTGTGGTGCGCCGAGCAGCTTGCGGCGCTCGACTTCACGGGCTACGCCGTCGGCGGGCTGAGCGTGGGCGAGACGCCGGAAGAGATGTATCGTGTGCTCGATTTCACCGTGCCGGCGATGCCCGACAACAAGCCTCGCTATTTGATGGGCGTCGGGCGGCCGCAAGACCTGCTGGAAGCGATCGAGCGGGGCATCGATCTGTTCGACTGCGTGATGCCGACGCGCAACGGCCGCAACGCGGTGGCCTTTACCGACTTTGGGCCAATCCGCCTGCGGAACAAGCAATTCGAGCGCGACCCGCGGCCGCTGGACGCCGACTGTCCTTGTGCCGCTTGCCGGCACAGCCGCGGTTATTTGCGGCATCTGTTCATGGCCCGCGAGATGCTTGGCCCGGTGCTCCTTTCGATCCACAACCTGACCTATTATCAGCGGCTGTTGGCCGCGGCCCGACAGGCGATCGCGGCTGACCGTTTCGTGGAATACCGCCGCGGAAAAGAGCAAGTCTGGCGGAGCGGCACGCCATGACGTTAAACTACGTGGGGACCGACTCTGCCGAGTGGAGCTTTTTATGTCCGCGTCGCTGCCGCATGCCGTCCAACGAACGTTGCAAACGCCTCATGGTCCGGCCATCGGCGCCAGTTATCGCTGGCCGGGCGGACAATACTGCGCCATCCACACCGTGCGCGGCATCGTCGGCTGCGGCTTGTTCGACGTTGCCGTCGCCTCCGAGTTCGGCATGGCCGTGGCGATTGCCAAGGGCACGCCGGCCCGGCCGCTTTGCGAGCCGGAAGACCTCTATCAGGCCAGGATTGTGGCCGTCAGCGAGCCGGCGCGCGACCTGGGCATCGAGCCCGGCATGACCGGCAGCCAGGCGCTGGAAAAATTCTTGACGCCGCCTTCGGTCGCTGGCTGAGAGTCAGATTTCCCAACCCTTGCGATACGGCGGGTTGATCAGCCCGGCGGCCTCAGGCACGTTCGTCACTTGCACCTTCTCGGCGTCGTAGTCCAGCGCCTTGCCCAGGCGGACGGCCGCATTGCCCAAGAGCATCGTTTCGGTCAACACGGCGGCGTAATCGAAATTGCTCATGGGCGGCGGGCCGCCCAGAATGGCCCGCGCCCACTCGCCCTTTTGATTGTCGTCGGGATTGCCGTCCATGCGGGCCAGTGTCGGCTCGGGCGGGCGGTAGCCCTCGAACTGCTTCGCCGGCAGCAGCTTCTGCTGGGCGCCGTAGTCGTTGGGCGAGAACATGGCGCCGCGCTCGCCGATCAGCAGCGCCCCGCTCGACGACGGCGTTTCGCCGAACAGCAACTCGGCAGGCGGCAGGTTCCGCTCGCCGTTGCGGGCGCCCTCGTACCACGTGAGCTTCACCGGCGGCAGGTCGCCGCGGGCGGGAAACTCGTAGGTGATCGTCGCCCAGGCCGGATACGTTTCTTGATTGATCTCGCCGCTGATCGCCGAAACACGCGTCGGATAGCCGAGCCGCAGAGCCATGAACGGCAGGTTCGTCGTGTGGCAAGCCATGTCGCCCAGCGAACCGGTGCCAAAATCCCACCAGCCGCGCCAGTTGTGTGGATGATAGACCGGGTGATACGGCCGGGCGGGCGCGGTGCCGAGAAACAAATCCCAGTGGACGTACTCGGGCACGGGCGGCATTTCGGTGGGTCGGGCGACGATGTCGGGCGATTGTTTCCAATACTTGAAGGGCCGGTTCGTCCAGACGTGGACTTCGCGCACCGGGCCGATGGCGCCGGAGCGGACAATCTCCACGCCCTGGCGGAAGCCCTTGTCGGCCGTCCCCTGGTTGCCCATCTGCGTGGCCACCTTATATTGCCGGGCAGTGTCGCGCATCAAGCGGGCCTCGGCCACCGTGTGCGTGAGCGGCTTCTGGCAATAGACGTGCTTGCCCAGCCGCATTGCCCGGACGGCCGCCGGCGCGTGCGTGTGGTCGGGCGTGCTCACGACCACGGCGTCGATCTGGGCGTGCATTTCGTCGAGCAGCTTGCGATAGTCGTTGTAGGTCTTGGCCTTGGGAAACTTCTCGGCCTTGGCGGCCAACCGCTTGTCGTCGATATCGCACAGCGCCACGATATCGCCGTAGTTGCCGGCCTGATCGGTGTCGCTGGCTCCCTTGCCGCCCACGCCGACGCAGGCGATGCGGAGCTTGCCGTTGGGCGAGTCGGAAAACACGCGGGCTTCACTTCCGGCCACCCAAAAGCCGGCTCCCGCCAGCGACACGCTTTGAAGAAATCGACGCCGATTGGTTCCACGAGCCATGTTTATCTCCCAGAAGAGGATTTGCTGATGTACGCCTCACCGATTACATCCACCGGCGGTATAGCCTATAATCTACATCAGCATGGCGACGAAGACGACAAGAGTCAAACACGAGGAATCGAATGACGATCTTGACGGTTGATTCAGGGACGTTATCCCAACTCGGCAACCTCGCTGATCTCACCGAGATCCGAGACGAATCGGGCCGCGTGCTAGGGTATTTTCACCCCGTGACGGCGACCACTGGTTCTGGTGGAAACGTTCGTCGGTCACCCTTTGCCGATGACGAGTTGCGCCAGCGCCAGCAGCAGCGTACCGGAAAGCCTCTATCCGAGGTGCTTGCAAGACTCCCGTCATGAGATTCACCGTCATTTGGACCATGGCGGCGGAACAAGATCTGGCTGCAATTTGGCTTGACGCCGTCGACCGCGATGGAGTTTCATCCGTGGCGAACACCATCGATCAGCTCTTGAAGCAGAATCCGCTTGCTATCGGCGAGGTTCGTTTCGACACCGTCCGAAGTCTCGCCGTCGCGCCGCTTGGCGTGGATTTTGAGGTGCTTGAACAGGATCGCCTGGTGTACGTCTTAAGCGTCTGGGAGGCATGAGGCCGCAGTTCCGTGCCCAACTCACCGCCCGTCACGCTCTTGAGATTGTCATTCCGCCCTCCCATCGGCTACAATCTTCGTTTTGGTTGAACTTCTGACTGCGCATCAAGTTACGGAGGACCAAGCCACGCTGGCCGCACGAGTTGGAATTGGACACGATACCCACCGCCTGGCGCCCGGCGGGCCCTTGCGGCTGGGAGGCATCGATGTGCCGCACGAGCAGAGTATGGTCGGGCACAGCGATGCCGACGTGCTGCTGCACGCCATCACCGACGCGCTGCTCGGCGCGGCGGCCCTGGGTGATATCGGCGAGCTGTTTCCCGACACCGATCCGGCCAACCGCGGCCGCGATTCGGCCGACATGCTCGAACGAGCACTCAACGCCGTCACGGCCGCGGGTTTTCGTGTGGTGAACGTCGATTCAATCGTGTTTGCCGAACGCCCCAAGTTGTCGGCCTATAAAACGGCCATTCGTGAGCGGATCGCCGCCATCCTCGAACTGCCCGTCGAGTGCGTCGGCTTCAAGGCCAAGACCGGCGAGCGGGTGGGGCCGGTCGGGCGGCAGGAAGCCGTGATGGCCGAAGCGGTCGTTCTCCTGGAGCGCATGCCCACCTCGGTTTGATTTTCGGCTATGTCGATTCGCGTTTACAGCACGCTCACCCGCACCAAAGAAACGTTCGAGCCGGTCGTGCCCGGCCGCGTGGGCATTTATCTCTGCGGTCCCACGGTCTATAAACCGAGCCACATCGGCCACATGGTCGGCCCGGTGATCTTCGACGCCATCAAGCGGTATTTGGTCTATTGCGGCTACCAGGTGACGCTGGTGGTCAACATCACCGACGTGGACGACAAGCTGATCGCCGAGGCACAGGCCCGCGGCATCGCGATGTCGGCGGTGGCCGAAGAGATGACGGCCGACTATCACCGCAACCTGGAAGCGATGGGCATCGATACCATCGACCATTTTCCACGGGCGACGGAGAATATCCAAGAGATCATCCGCTTTACGAAGGAGCTGATCGAGCGTGGCTTCGCCTACGTGTCGAACGGCGACGTGTATTTCGAAGTCGGCCGCGATCCGCAGTACGGCAAGCTCAGCCGCCGCGACGTGACCGCCTTGCAGGGCGAAGGGGGCGAAACGGCCGAGCGCAAGCGGTCGGTGGCCGATTTCGCTCTCTGGAAAAACGCCAAGCCCAACGAGCCGGCATGGGACAGCCCGTGGGGCAAAGGCCGGCCCGGCTGGCACATCGAGTGCTCGGCCATGAGCCGGAGTTTGCTCGGCGAAACGTTCGATATTCACGGCGGCGGGTTGGACCTGATCTTTCCGCACCACGAGAACGAGATCGCCCAGAGCGAGTCCTGCCACGGCAAGCCGCAGGCCAAATACTGGCTGCACAACGGGCTGATGCAGGCCTCGCACGAGGTGGGCAAAGTCGGCGGCCGCGCCACGCGCGAGATCGCCGCCGGTGACCCCTTGGCCCAGGACCCGGCCGCCCAAGAACACGCCGCGCAAGAAGCCGGCAAGATCGCCAAGTCGAAGGGCGCCAGCCCGTTCCGCGGCCTGTTGAAGAGATACAGGGGCGAGACCATCCGCTTCTTCCTGCTCTCGACGCACTATCGCCGGCCGATCGACTACAGCGAAGAACGCATCGACGAAATCGAAAAAGGACTCGATACGTTCTATCGCTATTTCAAGCGCTACGAGCGGATCACCGGCGAAAACTTTTACGCCATCCAGCCGCCGCGCCGCCGCAACGAAGGCGAGTTTTCGCCGACGACTGAGCCGCTGGAGCAACAGGTGCATGGCCATCGCCAGCAGTTCTTGGAGGCGATGGACGACGACTTCAACACCGGCGGTGCGATCGGCATTTTGTACGAATTGGTCCGCGCGCTGAACAAATTCGCCGACGACACGGGCTGGGAAACCGGCGCCAAACCGGGGGCTGAAAAGCTGGCCAGCCTGAAGCTCGCCACAAAGGTGCTGCGCGAGCTGACCGCCACGCTCGGCCTGTTCCGGCAGCCGATCGCGGCGCCGGACGCGGCCGGCGACGACTTGGTCGGCAAGCTGATGTCGCTGTTCATCGACATTCGGGCGGAGGCGCGCCAGGCCAAGAATTTCGCCATGGCCGACCGCATTCGTCAGGGACTCGGCGAATTGGGAATCACGCTCGAAGACCGGCCGACAGGGACGGAGTGGACAAGAAAGTAGGGTGGGACCAGCGAGCTTGCGAGCGCCGGCCCACCGAGATCGACGTCGCCAACGGTGGGCCGGCGCTCGCAAGCTCGCTGGTCCCACCCTACCTATTCGTAAAGCATGATCCGTCCAGAAAAAATCCCAGATAAAACCGGCTCCGGCCGCGCGCCACGCGTGCTGGGCGTCGATCCAGGACTGAACACCACCGGCTACGGCGTGCTGGAAGTGGCCGTGGGCGGTCCCAGGCTGTGCGAGGCGGGCGTGGTGCGCGGCCGCGACCGCCGCTCGCTCACCTCCCGCGTGGCCGAGCTGTTCGAGGGCCTTGTCGATGTGATCGAGCAGCTCAAGCCCTGCGCGATGGCGCTGGAGCAGCTCTACAGTCATTACGATCGTCCCCGCACGGCGATTCTGATGGGTCATGCTCGCGGCGTGATTTGCCTGGCGGCCGCCCGTGCCGGCGTGCCGGTGATCAGCTATAGTGCCACCGAGGTAAAAAAAACGCTGACGGGCAATGGTCGCGCGAAGAAAGACCAGGTGCAGCGGGCGGTGCAGCGCGAGTTGAACCTGAAGGCCCTGCCCGAACCATCGGACGTGGCCGACGCCTTGGCCATCGCGCTGTGTCATTATTATCGTCAGCCGGAGTGGGCCGCGCTCGCCCGGCGGAGCCGGACGGCATGACAGCGCTACCGCTTCTGTGCTGGCTGGGGCAGGCGGCCTGGCCTGGCCGAAGGACGGAGGATCACCGCGACGACGCGGAATTGCCCAGAAAATGCCCCATCAGCTTCCAGCCCTCGTCAAAGGCCAGCTCGCTCTTGCCGGCGGCCACTTCGTCATAGGTTTGGGCGGCGTCGGGCGAGATGCCGCTGCCGGCCATCACGAAGGGAACATAGCCGTGGCTGTGCGTCTTGGTCCGCAAGGGCGTGGGATGGTCGGGCGTCACGAGAATGCGGTAATCCGGCTCGCTCTTCAGCGCCTCCCACAGCGGCCCCACGATGTGGCGGTCGATCTCTTCCAGGGCCTTGATCTTGGCGGCGCAGTTTCCTTCGTGCGACGCTTCGTCCGTCGCTTCCACGTGGACGCAGATCACGTCGGTGGTGGGCAACGCGTCGATGGCGTAGCGGCCCTTGGCGGCGTAATCGGTATCGAGATAGCCGGTCGCGCCCGGCACCTCAATCCGCTGCCAACCTAAGAGCGCCGCCAGGCCGCGCAGCAAATCGACGGCCGTAATCATCGCGCCGCGACGGCCATAAAGCTGGTCGAACGGCGTGAGAACCGGGGCCTTGCCCTGACCCCACAGCCAGACGTTCGTCGCCGACAGTTTGCCTGCTTGCCGACGGGCGACGTTCACCGGATGGTCGGCGAACAGCCCGACGCTGTCGCTCATGAGCTGGTTCAGCAAGTCGCTTCCAGGACCGCGGGGATAGTCGTCGAGCACCGATTTGTCGGTCAGGTCGTGCGGCGGCGTGGCCCGCGTGTCGTGAGTGAACGGCGCCTTGTGCTGGCCGGGACGATAGATCAGCAGGTTGCGGTAGCTGACGCCGGCGATGAACTGCAATCGCTCGCTGCCGAGGTTTTCTTGGGCGGCGGCCAGCAACTGCCGGGCTTCGTCGGTCGAGATGTGCCCGGCCGTGAAGTCGCGCATCGTCTGGTCTTCGACCGTGACCAGGTTGCAACGAATGGCCCAGTCGTTTTCGGCCAAGGGAATACCCTGGGCGGCGGCCTCCAGCGGCGCGCGTCCGGTGAAGTGTTCCAGCGGGTTGTAGCCCAGCAGGCTGAGATTGGCCACGTCGCTTCCGGCCGGCAACGAGGCAGGCACATGGTTGGCCCGCCCGACGACGCCGGCCGCGGCCAAGGCGTTCATGTTCGGCAGCTTGGCGGCCTGCATGGGCGTGCGGCCTTCCAACACGTCTTGCGGCTCGTCGGCACAGCCGTCGGGAATGATGATGGCGTATTTCATGTGGCCCTAGTCTTAGTCCAAAGCTTCCAGATACGCGAGCACCTCGGCCGTCGTGTAGGTGGGTTCCGCCAAGCGGCGATGTAGTTCATCTTCACTTAATGGCGGCGGCTCCCGATCGTAAATGACGGGTGCGCGCAGGGGCAAGTACCAGGCTAAACGACGACCGCTCGCATCGCGAAACTCCAATTCGTCTTCAAAACCGTGCATTCGCTTGCGCCACGCATCGTCGACGAGGACCGTGGTCTTCAGACGTGTGATTGGCTCCGGTAGAAGACGCCCGAGATTTCGGCCTTGATCATCATAAAACAGGAGCTGGCACTTGAAATTGTGCAGAATTCTGCGCCACTCGTCATTGATCTCGATTTTCATCAGCGGAAATGCCTCGCTATGCTCGCCATCAACGAGCGTTGCCTGGAAGTGATTTCCCGATTCTAGCCGACGGAAGGTCGCAGTCGCTAGCGACCGTTGGCGTCGGTAGTGTTATCGGTAGTGTTAATAGTGAGCCGAAAATGGTGGGCCGGCGCTCGCAAGCTCGCTTGTCCCACCCTACGACTATGGGCTTTTTCAATCGAGAATCCTCATCCTCACGCAGCCCTGCCGCACGCATTTCAGCCGGTCGATCTCGTCCAGCGCGGCCACGGTGGCACTTTCGATGGTCTCGTGAGTGATGATCACCAGCGAAACGACGGCCTGCTCTTCGGTGGCCGGCTCGCGCTGAATCACCGAGGCGATCGAGATGCCGCGGCGGCCCAGCACGCCGGTGATCTCGGCCATCACGCCCGGACGGTCTTCCACGCGCAGCCGCAGATAGAACCGGCCCGTGACTTTCTTCGGATCTCGCAGGGCGACACGGGCCTCTCGCTGCGACCAAAGTTCGAGCGTGCGGAAGGTGATCGCCGTGCGGCCGACGACGGTGTCGATCAGGTCGGCCACCACGGCCGAGGCGGTGGGCATTCTGCCCGCTCCCAGGCCGTGAAAGAACACGGGGCCGACCGCGTCGCCGACCACGCGGATGGCATTGAACGCTCCGCGGACTTCGGCCAGCGGTGTGCCGACTCTCACCAGCGTCGGCGAAACGTGAAGTTCCAGCCCATCGCCGGCCAGTTCCGCCACGGCCAGCAGCTTGATGCGATAGCCCAGCTCTTGAGCATTCTTGATGTCGGCGATGTCGAGGCCGTCGATGCCCTGCCGCGGAATGTCGCGCCAGTGGACCCGCGCGCCAAAAGCCAGGTGAGCCAGGATGGCCAGCTTTTGGGCCGTGTCGGTGCCGTCGACGTCCATCGTGGGATCGGCCTCGGCGTAACCCAGCTTCTGGGCTTCGGCCAGTGCGCTGCGATAATCGGCGCCGCGCTCTTCCATTTGCGTGAGAATGTAGTTGCTGGTGCCGTTGAGGATGGCGGTCAGCGATTCGAGTTGGTTGGCCGACAGACACTGGCTGATATTGGCGATGATCGGAACGCCGCCTGCCACGGCCGCTTCGAAGGCGATCGAGCGGCCCAACTCGCGGGCCAGGTCGAACAGCTCCGGGCCATGCTCGGCCAGCAGCGCCTTGTTGGCCGTGACGACGTCTTTGCCGCTCTCCAGCAAGGCGATCATGATGGAGCGTGCCGGCTCCAGTCCGCCCACCAAGTGCGCCACGGCACTGATCTCGGCGTTGCCGGTGATGGTGGTCAAATCGTCCGACAAAACGCCGCCGGGCAACTTATAGTCGCGTTCTTTCTTCAGGTCTTGAACGACAACCTTTTCCAGCCAGATTCTGCGGCCGGCATGGCGCGCTGTGCGATCGCCGTAGTCGACCAGCAGGCGGGCCACGCCCGAGCCGACCGTTCCCAAACCGACAATCGCAACCTTGGTTTTTTCCACAGCCTCACACACATCGTGGGGCGGAACGGCGACCTATGGCAGAAATCCATCGGCCGCGCCGAGAAGAAGCGGCTCTTCCGGCATTCCGCAGACCAGACAATCGTAGGTCGGCGGCCGATCGAGCGTCAAGGCGGCCGGGCCAGAACAGACCTAGCGCGTCGCACAACGGCCGGCAGGTACCGGGACAAATCCTTACTCGGACGCGTTGTGCGACGCCAACTAGGTTTTGGGATCGGAGTGCCCTTTTGATAAACGGTGCGGCAGGCGAAAAGCGCGCGCCGCCAGCACGGAATTCTGGCAAGAAGCAGGTCCCAGCGATGCCAGCGCAGCGCAGCAAACGACGCAAACCGTCTATTGAGAACGGTTTGCGACACGCGAGCTTGGCGGTTCGAGCAGAACCTCCACGGGCAATCCCAGGAGCAGATCATGCCCGGCTTCGAGATCGACGACGACTTCGCGCACCCGCACGTCGACACGTTCGCCGGGCCTGAGATTACGCTGCGATTTGAGTCGAAAGTAGGGCGAGCAGGTGCGGACCGTTCCACGATGGCGCTTGCCGGGACTCGCGGCCGCCGTGACCAAGGCACGCTGGCCGGGCGAAACGAGCAGGCCATCCAGCTCTTCCACGAAAGCTCGCACCTGGCTCGCGGCGCCGTTGACGATGACGAACAAGTCGCGATCGTCGGTCGGCCCGGTGAATTCGCCCGGCTCCGCGACGGCGCGCAGCACGAGTCCGTCGGTGGGCGCGACGAGCCGCCCGCGGTCGGCAAGCAGCAGCGCGCGGCGCACCTCCGCTTCCGCCAGCGACACCTTGCCATCGGCGATGGCTTTCTCCTCCGGGCTAAGCGGTGCCTCTGGCGCGGCGAGTTGCGACCGCGGTCGTGCACGGGCAAGCTGCCCCGCGTTGGCCAGCATCTGGTCGCGCTCGGCCGAGGCGATCGTCAGCCGCGTGCGCGCCTCGGCAACTTGGATCTCTGTCATGTCCGACTCCAGCTCAGCCAACACATCACCCGCCTTGACACTCTGTCCTTCGCGAACGTACACGGCCTTGATCCGTCCCGGCGTCTCGAACCTCAGCGCTAGCTCTCGATGCGCCGCCTCGACAACGCCGTCGGCAAACAGACACGGCGCCGGCCCGACCGCGACGGATTCGTCCGGTCCGTCCGTCTCGGCGGCCGCGGACGCTTCCGAAGGCACGTCTCTCAATCCGCCCCAAGCAAGGAAGGCCAGAGCAGCCACCGCCGCGGAGATCGACACCAGCATCAACCAGCGCATGAGACGGCTCCTCGCGGAGGTTGGACAGCAAGCGGAATGTGCGGGCGGGGCACCGCGCTTTGGGCAAGCTCTTCGACAATCCGCCCGTCCGCCAGCCGCAGAATGCGGTCAGCCATCGAGTAGATTCGCGAGTCGTGAGTGACCACGACCACGGTTTTTTTCAGGTCACGACACAGGTTCTTGAGGATCCGCATGGCGTTGAAGCCCGCGTCGGCGTCGAGCGACGCGGTCGGCTCGTCGGCCAAAATCACTTCCGGACCGCCGGCCAGCGCCCTGGCAAAGGCCACGCGCTGCCGTTGTCCCATGCTCAGCCGAGTTACGCGGCAAGACGCCTTGTCCCGCAAGCCGACCAACGACAGCAGCTCGAGCGCCTTGTCGCGCGAGCGGGCTTTCGGCCAGCCGAGCAGATCGAGCGGCACGCAGACGTTTTCCGCCGCGGTCAACGCGTCGAACAGATGGAACCGCTGAAACACAAAGCCGATCTTCTCGCGGCGAAAACGGGCCTGTTCGCGGGGCGAGAACCGCAACACGTCGAGACCCAAAATGTTGAGCAGGCCCGCATCGGCCGACAGCACGCACCCCAGGATCGACAGCAACGTGGTTTTGCCACTCCCGGAAGGGCCGACGAGATACACGCATTCGCCGCGGGCCACGGAGAAATCGACGCCGCGCAGCACCGGGCAGCGTTCTTCGCCGGTCTGATAGCTTTTCATCAGGCCGGCGGCCCGGATCACCACGTCTGGCATGTGCATTCGCTTTTTATCCGATCAAGACGGTGGCCGGGTCGATGCGGCGGATGCGGGCAAAAGGCAACAGCGAGGAGACCAGACAGAGAACGACGACCATTGCCACGGCCGACCCCATCAGCGTCGCCGGGATTTCGACGGGCGCCAGCGGCGAATTCCAGAACGTGCGGATGGCGGCCACGATGGCCAGGCCGCCCAACGACCCCGCGGCCGCGATCGCCAGCGATTGCAGCATGATGACGCCGCACACGTGGCGGTCTTCCGCGCCGATCGCCTTGAGCGTGGCGTATTCGTCAAGGTGATCGAGGGCCAGCGCATAGAGGCTTTGGCCGACCATCATCAACCCCACGAGCAAGCCCAGCGCGGTCGAGGCGCCGAAGCTGATGCCGATGCCCGTCCGCCTCATCCAATAGTTTTGCGAGACTCGGGCGAACTCGCCGGGGGTATAGACGGCGGCCTTGGGAACGCGGCGGCGGATGGCGGCCAGCACGCGCTCCCGGTCTGCCCGCGGCCATAGTTTGACCAGAAAGAAGGAACACGCCCCCGGCGCGATGTGCGCCATTCGCCGGGCGGTCTCGAAGGTGGTGAAGAGGTACGGCATGGTGACGAAATTAGTGATACCGCGCGTGCGGGCGACCAACTGGGCGCGATGCCCGCTGATCTCCAGCCAATCTCCCACCCGTGGATTGCCGAGCTTGGGCGCATCGACTTCGTCGAAGCTGAGGCCGTCGGGCCGCTTGAGATCCTCTTTCGAGCCTTCGACAAAACCCCAAGCGGTGCCGAGCATGGTGCTGGGATCGGAGCCGATGAGCCACACGTCTTCCATGTGGCCTCCGGCCAGCGCCGCCGCCTTGCCGACGAGATAGGGCTTGACCGATTCGACCCCCGGAATGCCCCGCAGACGGTCGATCCAGAGTTGCGGAATGTCTCGCGCCAGGTCGACGGTCTCGACCATTGGATGGGCGACCCAAACGTCGGCCTGGCAATGGTCGATGAGCACGCTCGCCTTGCGCATCAGCCCCAGATACAAGCCACCCTGCACGGTCACCAGGACCAGCGAAAAGACGACGCCCGTCAGGCCGGTCAACAGCTTGCCGCGCTCGGAAATCAGCGTTTTGAGGGCGAAGGAGAACACACGATGCCGTCATGGAGAGGAAAGACGACTGCTGGACTGTAAGGCACGAAACGGGCACAGGGCGAGAACGGGGCGGCGGAATGTACACGCCCACGAGCACGACGCAAAGGGCAGTCTGGAAATGAGCTTTACGGCGAAGCGGGGTCCGATTAGCATTCGGCGTCAGTTCGCGTCGAGGGCCATCCAGAGCAGGAACAGCAGCCACAGCGCCACGCCGGCCGCCGACAGGGCGAGAAACCAGGCTCGCCGCCGCGGCGGATCGGGCCTGACGCCCGGCGGCGCCAGGAACTCGGCTGCGGGCAGCGGCGTTTTGGGCTGGGACGCGGTCCGCTCGGCACGGTTCGGCTTGGGCATCGCGGCTACGCTTGTCGCTCGCGCGAGCTGTGCTCGATGCGGAACTCCCGCCGCAGGGCCGCATCGAAGTCGTAGACATCGTTGAAATCTTCGCGACGATCGTCTTTGGTCTTTTTCATCTCGCCGATGCGGATCAGGTTGAACACGATCTCGCCGAAATCGGCCGTGCTGTGGACTCCCCAATTGTTGAGCACGCACTTGGCCATGTAGCCGTATTGCTCCAGTGCATACCGCCGGATGGCCTCGCAGAGTTGCTGGCCGGTGAGATGGTTCTCCGGCGATTCCTGCTGGCTGCTCGCGGCTTTCGTCTTCTTGCGGCCGGCCTGCTCGCTGCGCTGGGGCGTGCCCAGGCCGAGCACCTTGTGCGCGTAGGCCAGCGATTCGAACACGAAGGCATAGGCTTCGAACCGGTAACGCCGGTCGCGTTTCGTCAGCTCGATGATTTTGTGGGCCGTTTCAGACATGGGATCGAGATGGAACTGGACCTTCAAAGAGCTTCGCCTCGTGCAACCACGGTCAATACGTCGCCCGCTGCGATCAACACGCGGCGGTGGTCTTCGGTCTCGACGAGCAACTGGCGGGCCAGAATCTCGTGGGCCAAGACCTTCGCCCGCCCGCCGGCGGTGAGCACGTCGCAGCCGATCGGCGGCAACTCCTTTTGAAGCTGCTCGTAGGTGTCATACTCGTAGCGTAAGCAACACTTCAGCCGTCCGCAACGCCCCGAAATCTTGGTCGGGTCGAGCGTGGCCTTTTGCAGCTTGGCCATTTTCATCGACACCGGCGGCATTTCCGAGAGATGGGTGTTGCAGCACACCGGCTTGCCGCAATCGCCGTAATCCGCCAGCAGCTTGGCCTCGTCGCGCACGCCGATCTGCCGCATTTCGACGCGGGTCTGAAACTCGGCGGCCAGCCGCTTGACCAGCTCGCGAAAATCGACGCGGTTCTCCGACAGGTAGTAGATCACGATCCGCTCGCCGCCGAAGATGTGCTCGACGTCGACAAGCTGCATCGGCAACTGCATCTCGGCGATCAGCCGCTCGCAGGCCGCGGCTTCGGCCCGTTCCTGCTCGTGCATTCGCTCCAGCTCGTGCTTGTCTTCGGGGGTCATGGCGCGGAGCACCTGCCCTTTGCCCGGATCTTTGATCTGGGCCACGGCCTGCTCGGACGCTTCGCACAGCACCTCGCCCACCTCCAGGCCGCGGTCGGTGCGCACGACGACTTGCGTTCCGCGCGACACGATCTCGCCGCGGCTGGTCGAAAACACGCCCAGCATTCGCATCACGCCGCAACGGACAACGTATTTGGGCATCGGCGAATTCAGAGCTAGGCGACGCGCCTGGCCAATCGTAGCCAAGCTGGTTGGGCGGGAACAACTGCGGAGAACGCCAGTATACCTGGCCCTCCGCACGGAGGGAAGGCGCGTGCAAGCGACTGCCTATCAAAGAGGGTCCAGAACTTCTGGCCGTTGACCTTGATGTGCTGACGGACGCGACCCATGCTGTCACCTGTGCGAATTGTCGATGGGCAGTTTCGGAAGTCATTTTAGACTCGGATCCCGCCGCAAGCCGGTGGACGACACATCCATGCAATACTCCGCGGCCGGCACTTCGTCGCAAAGCTGCGCGAGCACGGGCGGCAACTCGAGGGCCGCCAGAGAGCGGAACGAGCCGTCGTAGTGCCGCCCGAACACCAGGAAGCGGACGCCCGACGCCGCAAAGGCGGCCAGCACGGCGTCGCGCACGGACGTGCCGCCGTAATACTTCGCCTGGGCGATGCGCGCGAGAGTATCGACGCCCACGACGAACGTCGCCGCGGGAAACAAGACGGCCTTTTCCACAAACGTCGCTGCGCGAGTCAACCAGAGCGGCTCGTCGTCGCCGAACTGAGCGGCGCGTTTTTGCATCTCGATGAAGTCAATCGGTGGTTTGTCGACGTTGACGATCGACAGTTCGTGCTCGACCGGCAGTCCGACGCGCGCGGCGGCCAAGCGCGCCATTTCGCGATGGCCGTCATGCCGCGGATGATACGCTCCGGAAAAGATCAGCCGGCGGCCCGGCGACCGCGGCCTCGCCCCACGGTTGGCGGGCACGCGTTGCCGCTCGCCACTCAACAGCTGCTGCCACTCGGGCGGAGCGTCGCACCGCTGGACCAGGAGGGACTCTTCGGCAAGCAGCCCGGCCTCAAGCCGCGGCTCTCGCCCTTTGAACTCGGCCACCAGGTTCAAGGCCAACGCGGCAGCAACCGTTTCTTCCTCGAAACGGCTGCGCCGGCCTTTGGCCAGTGTGAGCGAATGCGAGAGGGTCAGGGCGCTCGTCTGAAGCGCCAGGTGAATACGGTGCGGACCGTGCTTGGGTTGGTCGCTGGCCAGGCTGGCGGTGCAGGCGATGCCCGCCAAGGCGGATCCCGCTTCGGCGCCGGCATCGTCGAGCGCACGCCGATAGGCCGACATCGCCATCAGCCGCGCCGTCTCCTCGCTGCAAAACTGTTCGGGCGTCGCTCCCAGCCAACGCACCAGCGCCTCGTCCGCATAGGGAACGGCCGCTTCCAACACCGTTCGCGAAGCACCCGGCACTTCGAGCAGTGCGGAAATCGCCTGGCTGCCGCCGCCCGTGACCACCAATACCAGGCGGCCGGGGGAGGCGTGAAGGGCTTCGATGAACCCTTTGTTCCATGATGCCGACATAGCTGTGCGGTTTTAGGTCTTGGGTCTTGGGTCTTCGGTCCAGCCGATGAATCACAGCATGTGTTTTACCAAGACGCAAGGGGCGGTCTTCGGTGATGAAATCGTCGTTCTGGCGGCGCAGCAACTCGAATCGCCGACCGACCTGCTCGGGCGTGCCGCGCAGCAAATAAGGCGTCGCCTCGTCGGTCATTTTCATGGCCAACTTTAAACGCTCCGCCGTGGTCATCCGACGATAACGCTCCAGCGTCTCGCGACTTAACAAGCCGTCACCTCGCTATCGTACACACGATCAATTCTGCCGTGCGACCACGCCGCAGGCAAGCCGGCGAGGCAAAACACCAAAACAGCGCCGTCCCGCCGGACGCCTTGAACGCGCGGCAGAATGCCGCTAGACTGACTGTTTCCCAAAATTCCGGGCAAACTTGCAGTGCGAGCGTAACATGAAGACCTACATGGCCAAACCGGGCGAAATCGAGCAAAAGTGGTGGCTGGTCGATGCCTCCGATAAGGTCGTCGGACGGCTGGCCGCCGACATCGCCATGATCCTCATGGGCAAACATCGGCCCACCTACACGCCCCACGTCGATACCGGCGACCACGTGATCGTCATCAATGCCGAAAAGGTCGCGTTCACCGGCAAAAAGTGGGCCCAGAAGCGCTACACCTGGTACACCGGCTACACCCGCCTGCGGTCGGAAACCGCCGCCGAACGCCGCGAGTACAAGCCCGAAAAGATCATCACCGAGGCCGTGCGGCGCATGCTCCCCAAGAACAAGCTGGCCGTGGCGATGCTCACTAAGCTGAAGGTCTACTCCGGCGCCGAACACCCGCACCAGGCACAAATGCCCGAAGCCAAGGAACTGGGCGTCAAGTAGGCCGCCCTCCGCAATCCGTCGTAAAACCGTCGAAGCCCAACGATTAGCGAACCGATCATGTCCACTGTCGAAACCCCCGTCAAGATTTCTTCGTCCGACGCCTTGGGCACCGGCCGCCGCAAGACAGCGGTCGCCCGCGTGCGCATTCGTCCGGGCGGCGGCAACATCACCATCAACGGCCGGCCGCTGGAAGATTATTTCGTCAACGAGCACGAGCGACTGGACGTAGTGGTGGGGCTCGTCAAGACCGAGCGGCGGCAGGTGGTGGACGTGGTCATTGCCGTGAAGGGCGGCGGTCCCACCGGGCAGGCCGGCGCTTGCAAAATGGGCATCGCGCGGGCGTTGAAAATCTACGACCCGACGTTGGAGCCGATTCTGCGGGCCAACAGCCTGCTCACGCGCGACAGCCGCATGAAGGAACGCAAGAAGTACGGTCTCCGCGGTGCCCGTCGCGGCACGCAGTTCTCGAAGCGGTAAGAGCTTCTTCTCCGCAAGGACGATTGCTCTGTCGTGGGTCAGGAAAGGGCACCCGCGTCAGTTCACCGGGCGCAAACCGGCGACGTGAAACAGCCGCGTGCTGACCAAATCGGCGCGGCGCACCCATTCGAGCTGTTGGCTGTCGGTCCCGGTATCCTCCGAGTCTTCTACCACGAAATAGCAACCGTCGGGCACCTTGCGCTCGTCTGGATACGCCGGCACCGATAAAGGGGCATCCGCGTCGGCGGCGCCCTGATACGTGCTGGCTTCGCGGTTCACCAGGTAGTGGCCGACGCGAGCGGACCGTTTTGGCTTGGACCGCTTTGTTCGGCCCGGCTGCTTCGGCTGCGGCGAGGCGTCGCGCACGCGGACCGCCAATTTGTCGCCCGGCACGGCCAGAATGCGGGCCACCTCCAAGCTGCCCGGCGCTCCCGCTTTCGACCACGGCGGCAGTTGAAACAGCACGACGGTGCCCGGCTTGAGATCGCTTTCGGCGACGCGTCGATGATAGATCAGTCGCTCGCCCGGTTCGACGGCCGGCGCCATGCGGTCGAACTGGATGGCCATCGAGCCGAAGTAGAGGGGAATCAAAAGCACCACGATCAGCCCGGCTGCCCAGACGACGAAGGTCACAAATCGGAAGCGGCGAACCAGCAGGCTCTCCGTCGAGGACCGCACCCTGCACCAGGAAACATCGAGAATCTCAGCGATCCAGAGGGTCAGTGCGACCAGCGTGGCGACGCCGGCGGCCCACACGCCGGCCGGGCTTAAAGTGGCCACCAGCCAAGCCAGCGCCGTCAGCATCGCCGACACGCCGGCCAAAACGAGCATGCCGCGCCGCGGGTAACCGAGCAGGGCCCATCCGGCGCCGGGGCAAAGGCCGGCACGGCGACGGGCACGCCTGCGGACCGCCTTCTCTTCGACCGCGGCGGCCTCGACGGGCGGCACACTGGCTCGCTCTTCGCTGGTGAGTGTCTGTTGTGGCATGGTGTTGCTGCCGGCAGGCCCTTCCCTAATTCTATACGTCGCCCGGCCGAGAATGAGACGTTTTGCCGCGCGGAAAAGCGGTGGCTGGGGCAGAGCTTGGCCAGATAGCGGCTGGCGCCCTTTAGAGCGTGGCGGCCAAGCGATGCCCCGGAGCGTCACCCAGCCACCGCCAATGTCTCATTCTCGGCCGCGTGAAGTATATACGTCGCCCGGCCGAAAGTGAGGGCCCGGGCCGCCGCTTCTGTAGGGAACGGCCTCTCCCGGCGCGCCGGGATTCCGCAGATTCGCCGGTGGCGAGTCCGTTGGTCGCCCGCGGAACCGGGCGGCATCGACGCCTGGTCGGCCGAGATCGACGCCGGCGTGCCGCGGTATTGACCCCCTCAACCCAGCCACCGCCTGCCAGCCCTCAATCGGCGACTGACAGTGTACTACCTGCGGCCTCGCGCGCGCCAGGCGAAAAGCCGAAGCGCGATGGCGCCCGCGGCCGCCAGCGCGACCAGCGCGGTTCTGACGACGAACTGGTCGGTGGAAACGGCGGGACCGTTGACCCAGTAGAGAAACGGGGCCAACGCCAGCGTCGTCCAGCAGCAAAATTCCGCCCACTGCCGGACTTCCCGCGGCGTCAGTTCAGGTTCTCGCTCGGGCCTGTCTTCAGTCATGGCACGGAATCTATTCTCCGACCTCGCACACGACGCGGAAACCGACGAACGGGCTGTTTCGCCAGGGAGACATGATGGGGTAGTTGATGCGGCAAAGCTCGCCCACGAAAATCCAGTCGCCGCCGCGCACGACCTTGAGGTAGCCCTCGGCGGGTCCCTGCGGATCGGCGAGCGGCGAACGGCCGTAATACGTGCGATCGAACCAGTCGCCGCACCACTCCCATACGTTGCCCCGCATGTCGTGGAGCCCAAACGCATTGGCCGGATAGCTCCCGACCTTGCTCATGGCGAGCGCCGGCTCGATGCCCGCCGCTTCGCCCGACTTGTCGTCCGGCGTGCGCCGCGCGCTCCAGCGATACGCCTCGCTCTTGCCGGCCCGGCAGGCGTATTCCCACTCGGCCTCGGTCGGCAATCGGTAGCGCCGATG
>DATLUO010000119.1 GCA_035533075.1 Pirellulales bacterium
TTCACCCGACTTAGAACCTCCAAACGACGCCGCTCCTTGCCGCTCATCCGAATTGTCTCCATGAACACCTCCTTTGAAGAGGTGATTGTGGGGACATTTCTACCTGCGCCTTAAGGGGACATTTCTATCTGCGCATTACACGCTACTAGTTGCCTTGCTTGACGCTGCAAAACCAACTGGCTAGTCTACGTGCCGAAGGGAGCCGCGGCCATTGGTCGTTGACTCTCAGCAAAGCGCGTTGTTTAATGGTATCTGTTCAAAAGATCATAGCATAAGCCCAAGGAAGGCCAACGATGGATCGGCAGCAAATCGGCCTTAAACTCGCTCTGGATCAACTTGGCCTCCCTGCGCGCCTCAGTTCCTTCGATGACCGCTTGGTTCTGCAAAAAGGGGTTTACCTGGCCCAAGCGGCGGGCGTGGACCTGGGTTACTTTTTCCACTGGTACCTGCGCGGCCCCTACTCGCCGTCCCTGACTCGCGATGCCTTTGCGATGGTCAACGACATCAAGGGCGGACTGGACGGCTCCGAAGGCTGGCAATTCGACGAGACGTCGGTCCAACGTCTTGCCAACTTGAAACCGCTGATTCGCGAGGCGCAGCCGCCGCAACTTGCGGCGCGACTGGAGCTGCTCGCCTCCGTGCTGTTTTTATTGTTGAACAAGCGATGCCACCCAGACGACAATGCGGGCTTGCGCGAAGTGCTCTTGCGCTACGGCAAGCAATTTACCCAAGAGGAAATCGACGACGCTGTCGGGAAGTTGAGGCAATATGGCCTCGTCGCGGACCAGAAATAAAACCAAGCTCATCGTCGATTCCATTCACGGCGATATCCACCTCACGCCGATCGAGCAGCGGGTCGTCGATACCGCCTCTTTTCAGCGGCTGCGGCATCTCCGGCAGCTCGGCATGGCCCAAGCCACGTATCCCAATGCGACCCACACCCGATTTGCCCACAGCCTGGGCGTGCTCGGGATCATGGAGCACGTCACGCGAGTTGCCAAAGCCGCGCTCTCATTGAAACGCACAGAAGTCGAAGACATCCGCCTCGCGGGACTGTTGCACGACGTCGGCCACTACCCCTACTCGCATCTGATGGAGAAGGTCGACAAGGTGGAGCTGGCCGAGGAGTTCGTGGCCTCTGCACGTGTGCTTCCGGCCGATATCACCAAGTATCCGGACCATGAGGCCCTTGGTGAGCTGATTGTGACGCAGCAGCGCGATGTCATTAAAGCGCTTGGTGGCCGGAAACGAGCCGAAGAGATTGCCGCGCTCTTTACTCGGAAAACCACGGCGAACCCCCAGTTGAGCAAGCTGATTCACAGCAGCCTCGATATGGACCGGCTCGATTACCTGTTGCGCGACTCGCGCGCTGCCGGAGTGCCCTACGGACAAATCGACCTCAACTATCTGTTGAATAACTTGCAGGCCAGCCCGAGCGGCGTTCTCGGCGTCTCGGAGAAGACCATCACGGCGGTCGATCATTATCTACTGGCGCGGTTCTTCATGCACCGCGGTGTTTATTATCACAAAACGACGTTCGGTCTGGAGGAAGCGTGCCGCCAATTACTGCGACGTGTCCGCGATGCGGGCATGTTCGGCATACCGCTCGACGGCAACGCGGTCGCGGCGCTCGTGACCGGGCCGGCGCTCGGTCGGTTCACGGATGCGTTCGTCGATGCGATTGTCGAGAGAGCCGCCGTCGACGGCGACGCCGTGATGAAGGCGTTGGCGAATTCAATTCGCCGGCGACGGCCGCCCAAGCTGTTGAAGGAGGTAACCGTGCTGGCGCGAAATGACACGCGGGCGCACGACGGCATTGTTTTCAAGAACAACTGCAAGCACCAGTTGAAATCGCTTGCCGACGCCCACGGCGTGCCGCTGGGCCGGTTCTTGGTCTGCGAGACACGGCCCCTGACCTTGGAAGAGCGCGGGGCGCTGCTTACTGAAGACGAGGCTCGGTCGCTGGGTCCCGAGGACCGCGAAGAGATCATCAAAGTGTTCATCGCTGGCAAGGACGAGCCGGTCTCTGTCGTCAGCATCCCGCACAGTATCGTTCACATCTGTTCCAATCATTTCTTTCAGGCGTTCCGCCTCTACTTCGTTTCCGGCGACGGCGATGACGAGTTGGTCGAGCGGCTTCGCGCGGAGGTACGCGGTTGGTAATGGTCCTTTTCCGCTATCACCGTAGACCAAACTCGGCGATCAAGTCGGGACGCTGGGCGAGGAGGTGTTCGAGGTGGCTTTTGGGCCATAGCTCAATGCGCATGGCCTGCTCCGATTGATTGTGCCGCTCGACCCAATCCACGGCGTCGCAAGCCGCGATCCAAAAAATCTCTAGCCAAACCGCTGTACTTTTGCCGATCTACCGGTATAATACCGGTGTTCCCTGCTTATAGCTTGGAACCTACAAAGGCTTGGGCCGCTGGGCCGTAACCAGCGGTCATTCTTTTTTGGGCCAAATGCGTTTGTTCCGCGGGCCTCTCCGCACCCGGTCCGGGTGGTCGTGAATATAGGCGGTGATGAAGCGAGCTCGCTTCGTCACGCGCTCGTCCAACTGGATCACCACGAGATAGTTCCCGGCCACCAACGTCAGGCGGCGCTTGGTCCCGCTTTCGTGCAGCGTTTCGAAGATCTCGGCGGCGTCGGATTCGAGGGCAAAACGGATCCAGTCGATGCGTTTCGCGCGCTCAGTGCAAAAAACATCCTTCGTTGGGTTGCGACGGTCGGAACTCTCGAAGAACGCGTGGTCGAACATCTCCGGGAAGAACTGAACCACGATGCCGTCGAAGGTTTTCATTCCGCCGGCGACCTTCACATAGCAGCGCTCAAAGTGCTCGCGATAGGCCTTCTCGTCGGCATATACGACGTAATCGGGCAGCCCCATCACCAGCCCCCGCCAAGATCGATTTTGAAAATATTGAACTTCGCGACGTCGCGTGAGGTCGGCAAGATTTTGCGATTTAGTCGGCCTTCGAGGCGATCGATCACCGCCTTCCGGGCCGGGCTTGCGGGCATGCCGTGAAAGCGGGCCGAGACGGCGCCCGTCAGCACGTCGGTCAGTTGAATGAACTGGCTGTCGCGCGAGTCGAGCGCCTGCACGCGCGCCACTTCAGAGCTGATGTTCGTGCGATCGAGGCATCGGCGCAAGACCTTCAGCCGGTCACGCTCGCGGTTTCGCTTGTGGTCGACGAAGATCTCATAGCGGTTGAAGTCGAAGATCCAGTGGTGTAGCAACTGGTAATAGAATTTGTAGAAACCCAGTTCCTGGTCGGCCTCGTGAAATTTCAACAGATTGACTTGAGGCACATCGACGACGATGCACCGGTAGCGGCAATCCAGCTTCTTGGCTACAAACCAGTCGATGACTTCGAGATAAAATGCCTGCCGCGCCGGCGCGACCGACCGCCACTTCATTTCACCGAACGTGGTATGCCGGTTGCGGATGGCGTTCAACTCTTCCTTGAACACCGCGCGGTCGGTCGCCTTGATCCACAGGCTGCCGATGACCATGAAGCGGCCGATGCCTTCGCGTTGCGAGGCAAAAAGATCCGGCCGGCTTTCGTCACAGTAAACTTCAAAGTCCATCACAAATCCCCGCTACGGTCGACTGTCGTTATCATCGCAGGCTAAACTCGGCGATCAAGTCGGGGCGCTGGGCGAGGAGGTGTTCGAGGTGGCCTTCGGGCCACAGCTCGCTGCGGATGGCCTGGTCCGATTGATTGTGCCCTCGACCCAGTCGATGGCGTCGGTCGTGAACCGCCCTGACGTCGCGACGATCAGCACATCGACGCGCGGCGGTTTCCGATGCCGCATCTGCTCGCGCAGCTTTGTCACCTAATCGAGAAGGCCCCCTCTCAGGCAATGTTTGCACGGAATCACGACTCGAAAACGCCGCGTGCCAGCCAATGAGTCGCGGTAGACGCGATCGACCGACAAGTCTCGCGGCAATCCGCTATGAGGTTTCCACGTGATAATGCTCTGGCGGAAGCAAGCGGGCCTGCCTCGCCAGTTCAACGGAAAGGCCGCTTTCGGCCGTACCAGCGCTAAAGCAAGTGACCGTGACTCTCCGACCCAGCGCAATCCGCCGGTAAAACGGCCGGGATCGGCGCAAACTCCTCGCTTGAACATGGCCGAAGACCGTCCGGCCAGCAGCCTCGCATGCGGCAGAGCAAGCGGTTTTGCAATGGGGCGTCGTGGTTCACTCGATCCACCACCAACTCGACGAAGTACACGTCGCATTTCGAGAGCAGGATCCCAGCATCGTGAGCAAGGTATCGCGGAACGTAGCCGACCATGACCCGATCGGCGTCCGTCCGCACCGCGACCGCACGCGGATCGACCGGGTTCTGCAGATCGGGCATCAAACACAGTTTATCGCCGGGTTGCAACTCGTTGATCCTTTCGATTGCCCAACGCGGTACCAAGCGAACGCCGTGCAGGAAGAACTTATTCAGGTAACAACCTTCACCATCCGGAATCGCGCACGGAAAAACCTCGATGGCGTCCGTTTGTCGAATGCCCTCCGTGACTCCCAACACCACGATTGGGTCGGGCGGATTGTCGGGATCGAAGCCGCTCCAGCGCAGGTACGCCTCATACTCCGGCCGCGACGACGGCAAAAGCCGATTCGCAAAGACCGGAAAGAGGCTTTCGGATTCATAGACTTGGTCGAGCTGTTCCATCTGTGCGAATGCCCGGAAGCCGCCATTGACGGCGCCGCGCGTGTAATAGAAGCGATAGAGCTGGCCGTCGTGTTCCAGACGTCCGATCGGGCGCCAGCCGGTTTCCTGTGGTGTGCCCGGCCGCCAGGCGACAAATAATGAATTCATGGTCCCTCCAAGATAGCCCATACGTCGTCAAAGTTCACCTTGCTCAGGTGATCGAGCCACGCCGCCGCTCCGGTTGGCGTGATTCTGCCGAAGGCTTTGAAGGCGTCAAGCGTTCCCAATGGCCGGCTATCGGTTGGCGTCGCATAAAACGCGGACCTCGCTCGCTCGGCAAACGCGGCAACAATGCGGTTTTTATCCCGCGTGGTTAAGCGTTCCCGCCGCTCTTCGTCGGTCAGATTTCTGGCCAATCCGGCGCCATGGTCATACGTCGGTGCCAGCCGCATTTCGTCATCGCGCAGGGCCGCCCAGTTTTCGTGGTGCCGGTCCTGATTTGCGATCCAGGCGTCAAGCATCACGTAGCCGGCGAAAAGCTCCAGTGCCGAACCGATTGCCGGCGGCACGCCGGTCACCCATTGGCCCGCTGGTGGCTGTAAGCTCGCGACGACCTCAGCGACGGCATCGACCGAATGCTGGCGCACTTTGAAGCGTTGCGCGGTGGGATAGGCGGCATCACGGGCAAGCAGAAGTTGATTGCCCAAGACCGGCACGAGGCCGGATGGTAGCTTGTTCATCTTAACCCAAACTCGGCGATCAAGTCGGGACGCTGGGCGAGGAGGTGTTCGACGTGGCTTTCGGGCCACAGCTCGCTGCGGATGGCCTGGTCCGATTGATTGTGCCGCTCGACCCAGTCAACGGCGTCGGTTGTGAACCGCCCTGACGTGGCGACCATCAGCACGTCGACGGCTCCGGCGGCGGCTTCGACGGCCGCGACGCCTGCCGGCCATGTGCGTTGGCAGCGGGCACGGCGGCTCCTTTAACCGCATCTGCTCGCGCAGCTTGGTCACTTCCGTCGAAGGAAACGCGCGTCGCTTGTTCGGCGGGGCGGCCGATCAATGTCGGTTCGGCGATTTTTCTGGTGCCGACAAGTCGAACCGGTAACAACGGTTCCAGAACGCGGGGTAGATGTCTCGCGTGCGCTCCACAGCATCCGGCGTCATGGCAAACACGACGCAAAGATCACCTGACGCAGTGGTGGCCAGGAGACGTCTGAGCGTGGCGCGATAATCGTGCGCGTCTTTACGCGTCAGGCCCCGGTACAGCGAGACCTGGAAGAACTCGTCGAAAAGCAGCGCCGCGCGCTCGACGCCCTCGGCCACGCGCAGCAGCCTCAGGATGGCCTCAAAGAGACGATCCTGCTCCCTGCTCGGCGCCATGACGCCCGAGTCGGCCGTTATGAAACGCCGGAAATCGAACCGCGACGGCCCGGCTGTCTCGGCAAAGATTCGTCCACGGCGATTCGCAGTTTCCACATGCTTCGTTATCCCGGCCTCGATCAGGCCTTGTTGCAGACCTTCCATGCTGCTTGAAGGCGTCACAGCAAAGCGCGCCAAGTAAGCTTTCATGCCTGCGCCGAGCAGACTCGGCCGGTAGATCGCAGCAAGCTCATACAGCAGCGTCGCAAAACGCTTGCGGCCAATGCGGGCCAGTAGCGCGTCGGCCAGTTGCCGGAAGGAGACGTCGGGGTCCGAAAAACGATAGCTCAGAATCCTCCGTCTCGGCATTTCGACGCGCTCGAGCCATCGCAGCACGCAGGTTTTGCCGGTTCCAGCGCCGCCGACGATGGCGAGCGCGCGACGACGGCCGCGGCTGGTGAGCCGATCTAACCGTGCAACCAAAGTTGCCTTACACGACTCCGGCAGCCAGAACGGATCGGTGCCTGCCGCGACGGATGGTTTATTAAGTGTCTGGTCCGTCAAGCTGGTGAGCTTCGCCATTTCAACGTCTCCCGGAGAATTCTGCGGTCCTCCAATGCCGCCGACAATCGAAGCCGCGGCTTCACGTGTGGTTGACCAAAGCCGAAACGAACTCATCGGGAGCCGACCAGCGCACGACAATTGACGTTTCCTCCGCGAGATTGAAATCCTCAGCCGTCCACACGTCGATCGTGTCGTCAAATAGGGAAACAAACCGCACAGCCTCTGGGCCGATCTTGAACTGGTTTAGGTCAAACCAGGTGGCGATGGTGTGATCTAGGATTCGGCGTGCAGCCGACCTGCTGCCGGTGCTCAAAACGGAGACGAGCGCGCTGCGCTGTGGCGTGCGCGTGTGAAAATCGATCGTGTAGCTTCGCCCAGATCGGCCGATGAGCGTCTCGCCTCGTTCGAAGGCGATTTCGCGTTCGCGCAGCACGTCGGCAACTTCGTCGCCAATAGATTCGAACACGCGGGTCCGGAAGGTAAACCAAAGATCGGCGACCCGAAGCGCCGCTTGCGCGACGCGCGTGACACAGGCGCCAAAGGATTCGTCGGGGCGATGTCGCGTCTGCAACGCTCCTTTGAAAAACTCGACTCATAGATCGAGCCGAGATGGCGGACTTCGAGCGATTTGTAGTCGATAAAGACGAGTCCCAACGTGCGCTCATCCTGGTCTCGGGCGAGTAGGTCGATGGCCAGGGCCAGGTAGCGATCGGGTATCTTGTGCTCCGCCAGGAAGCGGCTGATGTGCTGTTCGTGCGTGACGCTTAGGGGTACTGCCTCCTCGCTCGCGCTTCGGGTTGGTGCCTGCTCGCTGACGCGGGTTTGTGCCTCGTCGCTGACGCGGGTTTGTGCCTCCTCGCTGACGCTTCGGGTTTGTTTGCCGTGGGGTCCGTTTAGGCCGGACGTGAATAGCCCGCCGTTGTAGGTCGGGACGTTGAGCACAGGATCGCCCTTGTCCATTGCGCGGAACAGTTGGCCAAGCCGATCGTAGAGCGCCGTCTCCTCGGGCGAGTAGACGTTTTGCAGGCGTTCGGCCACTTCGCTTTCCGCTACGCCCGCCTTGCCGGCAATCTCCTCCTTGATCTTCTTCAGGCTGGCCTCGTGATACGGCGCCTCGCGGATGGCTAGGAGATCGCGGCTTTCGGCATAGAGTAAGTAAAGCAGCCGGTAGAGAAGCGTCAGGGTCGCCTCGAAGATGTCCGCCAGTTCCTCGTCGTTCGGCTCCTTGTTCTGGCCAAGGCGCTGCTTACGGTCAACGAGGAAGCCTTGTGCCAGATGCGGAAAGATCGTGACAAAGATGCGGTCCTTGAGCCGCTCGCCTAAACGCTTGGCGTACTCCCGGCTGCCAAGCAGGATGGTATCGAGCCAATAAGCCGTAGGCGAGCGGGAGGCGTCAGCCTCCCGGTCGGTCAGATTTCGCGCGTTCGTTACGGCGTCCGCGGAAGTTGTCGTACTACCGGCACACTGACGTGTGCCGCTCGCCACCGGCTGAAACGCCTCGGGGCGAAAGAACAGCGACCAATAACGGAAGGCCTCGTTGGGGTCGGTGTCCCCCGATGCCGTGAGGGCCTCGACCAGATCGACTTCATAGAAGTTGGTCGCACGTGCGTGCGCCTGGCGGCTGTAGAGCCGCCACAGCCGGCCGTTCGTTACGATGATCCAGTCGGCCATGCCGGCGTCGAGCGCGGTGACCACGCAGGCGCCCGGGTTTTCTTCGGGCGTGTCGATGTCGTTCAGGTCGGGGCCGTCCAGCCAACGGTCCCAGGCATAGACGAAGGCAGCCGTCAGCGTCTTGCCGTCGCCGGCTTTCAATAGATAGTCGGGCTGGGTTTGATCGCTCTTGCTCGGCCGGTTCACGACCGCGTTGAAGCCGAGTCGCTTGAACAGCGGCTGGAACAGCTCATCGCGCAGCGTCTGTTCGTCCTTTGTCACCCAGCGAGCTTGGGCGTCGCGCAGCGAATCACGCACGAAGGCGAAAAGCTCAGAAGGGTTGTCCCGCCAAACGGGATCGTCGCGCAAGCGCTCGCGCAAGAAATGATCGGAGAACAGCCCCCGGTTTTGAAAATATTCGCCGGTGTAGGCCGCGGCGTCGAAGACGCTGCGCAACTTGTCGAACTGCTCCAGCGCATCGCGGCAGGTCCAGGTGAAGCGGCGCAGTGTCCGCAAGTCGAGCCGAGTGGGATTGCGGCGGTTGACGCTGATCGTCTTGGGAACGACCTGGATGCGCTCACTGGTCGCAGGCCCCTTCTGCTCTCGCTTTCGCTTGTCGAGGAACACGAACTCCAGCGTGTCGAAGTCTGAGGCGAGCACGAGCAAGTGGTCGAGCGTGCCGCGGCCCAGAACCCGCACGAGATCGTTGCGGACCTTGGCCGTGAGCGACTTCGGCTGGGCGAAGACGACTCGCAGGAACTGTTCGGGGTCTTCCGAGAGCGTCTCGATCCGCTTGACGGCGCCCGCCGTTTCGCCCGAAAGCCCGATGGCTTCCGGCGAAAGCGTCGCGCGGCCGGCGGTATCGTAGCCGAGCTTGGCGAAAAAGGCGGTGATCGCGTCCGGCGACGCCAGTTCCGCGACATCGCGAGGCGAGAGGTCTAAATCGGTGACGTGCGGCACCAGGTGCTCCCCATGACGTTAAGGCCATATCCGGACTGGCATTAGCCTAACAAACCCGCGGGGGAAGTTCATCTGGTCGTTGGAATGGCGGCGTCAGTTGCACCTAACCCGCCGCTCGCTCCGACGGCGGCAGCTCAGGCCGGACCGTCGCCTGCCGCACGAACGCGATGCAGCCCGCCGACAACAGCCGGAAATGTGCCCGGCACGGCACGGGCACGCGCTCGTCCAGGCGCGCGATCGGTGCGAACAATGGGGCTGGCTGCGCTGGTTGCGGAAGAATTTCGAGGGCCCGGTCCGCACGGCGCAGCGCTATATGAGAGTCGCGCGGCACTTGCCCGCCAGCGGCATCGATGCGACGCGCGTGTCGCATCGGTCGCAGACGGCGCTCTTGCGCGGCGTGGTGTTTACGGAGCCGTCGGCACACTCACAAGTCTTCGCCCGCCGGCGGCCGCTCTCGCGGAATCGCATCCAAAAATGCCCGCACCAAATGGTCTTCCGTGCCCAACTGGCCGGCACGCTTGAAAAACGTCTTGGCCCGCGAGGGCTGTTCGTCGAAGAAAAGCTCCACGGCCAGCAGGAATATCAGATCCGCGTTTTCGGGATGCTTTTCCGCCGCGGTGGCCAACTGCTCCAGGTGCATTTGCTTGGCGGCACGGTTCTCGCCATAGATCTGATCGACGCGAAACCGGCTCGTCGGCCAGTCAGGATCGAGTGCCATGCCGCGCCGGACAGATTTCATGGCCGGGGCGTATCGGCCCAGCGCGATTTGCGCCAGCGCCTCGCGAAAATACGCTTCGGCCAGGTTCGGCGCCGCTTCGCTCGCTTTGCGATAGCGCTGCTGCGCTTCCGAAAACTCCTGTTGTCGAAATCGGGCGTCGCCATATTCGATAAACTGCCGCGCCCGCGCGGTCGCCTCGGCGTTGGCCACACGCACTTTCAGCCCGGCCGGCTTCTCACCATCTTCGACGTCGGGCAGTTCGGCATTTGTCCTCATTACTCGCGGCACGATGTCGGGAACGCTTGGCGGGGGCGCCGTGCCCGTATTCGGCCAGCCATAGAATTGAGCCAGCGCCTGCGGACCGAACCAGGCGTTGGCCGGTACGACCACGGGCGGCAGCGCATAACCGCCGTACCAGGGCGCGACGGGCCAGCCGTACAAATACGGACAGAGCAAGGGGTAGCCAACGCCGAAGCCAAAGTACGGGCCGGCCCCGCCGGCCAGCCCGTGGTGTTGCGCCATGCCTGCCGACCCATAACCGTGATGCTGGGCCAGCGCGCCGGCACCGCCCGTCGCCAGCAACAGGCCGGCAGTCACAAGTGAGAGTCGGTTCCACATGCGTTTCTTTCCGCGGCCCCGTCGAGCGCGCTCCGCGCCGCAGCCGATTGTATACTTCACGCGGCCGAGAATGAGACATTGGCGGTGGCTGGGGCAGAGCCTGGCCGCGTGAAGTGTATTCTCCGCCCTTGTGCCATTCTGGGCAAGCGGACTCGGTCCGTCGCTTGGGGCCCCAGAACCGGATCAGCCCGCCGTTTTGGCGAAGTATTCGTCCGAAGCAGCCAGCGCGGCGATCACCAGTTGGTCGGTCCCGCCATCCTGGAGCAGGCCGGCGAAATATCCTTGCCCGCCCGCGTCCGCCGGGCGGTCGAGCAGGTCCAAATAGAAAGACTGCACCAGGTCGTCGAGATATTCTTCGCTGCCCAGCACCATCGAGGCCACCTGCTGTCGTGGAGCACCGGCGTTCAAAAGCTGGTCGAAAAAGCCGCGAGCGCCGCTGTCGATGGGGCGGTGCAAGGCGTCCTCAAACAGAGCGCTAAGGAAGCCGTCGTTGCTGGCCCCGCCGCGGTTCTGGTAATACTCAGGCGAGGCGATGATGATCGCCGCCAGATCCTCGACCGTATTGCTCGCCAGGTAGGAGGTCCAGAACTCCCGGCCCCCCGCATCCGCCGAGCGATGCAAATAGGTCTGATAGACCTGGTTGACCTCGTCGCCGCGATACTCGGCGCTGCCTTCGATCGCGAACACCAGGTCGGCCCGTGTCAGCCCGTTGGCCAGCGCGCCCGACCAGAACGTGAGCGCGCCCACGTCGGCGGCACGGTGCAGCAGGTCGCCGAACACCTCGTTGATCCAGCGCGTGGTGGGCGTGCCCGACGTGCCATCGGCCAAGGGCGGCTCGACGAGCGAGGCCGAGGCAGAGGCCGTTGCCGACGTCCCTCCCAGACCGTGTACCGTGACGGTGAAGTTATATTGGCCTTCGTCGGGATACGCGTGCGTGCCCGAGACGTCGAACCCGGTCCCGTCCGCCGACACGATTCCTTGCGAAGTCGTGCCGTCTCCCCAAGCAATTGCGGCGGAATAGCTGCTGGCGCCGGCCGATGCCCCCGGCTGAGTGAAGGTGGCCAGTTTGACGGTGAGCGAGGTCCGCTCCGACCCGCTGACCGGCACGGCCGTGACAAGCGGCGCCGACTGCGAAACGGTGACGGTGGCCGTGGCGCTGGCGGCGGCCGTGCCCGGCGGGTCGTCGGCAATGCTGACGACGGGGGAGTACGTTCCCGCGTTGGCGTAGGCATGCATGCCGGCGATCGCGAAGTTGCCGTGGCCGCCGGACACCGTGCCGGAGTCGGTGACGCCGTCGCCCCAGTTGATGCTGGCGCTGAAGCCCGCGGCGGTGGCGGCCAAGTTGGTGTCGCTGACGGTAGCCAACGTGCCGCTCAGCGTATTGCCGGAAATGGTGCTCAGCGAGGCGGGGGTGACCACGAACGAATCGCTGTCGGCGGCGCTGGCCGTCGAGTGGACCGTCGCTCGGGCCGTGCCACCGATGTCTTGAACGACGGAAGTGATGGTGAACGGTCCTTCGTCGGCGAAGGTGTGCGTGCCCGAAACCGTGAACGTGCCGGCCGACTCGCCGACGGTCCCCGTCGTCGTCGTTCCGTCGCCCCAGTCGATCGTGGCCGAGAAACCGCTGGCGTCGGCTCCGGCCCGCGTGTCGGTGAACGTTGCCACGGCGCCGGTGAACGGCGATCCCTCCGTCGCGGAGACGGCGGTTGAGGCGCCCGTCAGCGTATCGATGTCCGCGATATTCGCGGCGCTTTGCACTGTGATGGTGCTGCCGGGATCGCTGATCGCCACGGTGACGGTTTTTGCTCCTTCATCGTTGTAGGTGTGCGAGCCATTGACGTCAAAGCCGCCGCCGACGTCGGTGGAGATCGTTCCGGTCGAGCTCGCGCCGTCGCCCCAGTCGATGGTGGCGCTGTAGTCGCTCAGCGGCCGGCCGGTGTCGGCGTCGGTGAACTTGGCCACGGTTCCGTTGAACGCCGTCGTTTCCGTGGGCGCGATCGTCTGGCTGTTGCCCGACAGGCTCGAAACCACGGTGGCGGTGAGATGGGCCTTGCCCGTGGCCCCGTCGAAGTCGTTGACCGTAACGGTGACGGGCTCCGTGCCGGCCGTGGTGTAGGTATGGGTTCCGCTGACTTGGAACGTGCCCGCGCCGGTCACGCTGCCCGACGTCGTCGTGCCGTCGCCCCAGTCGATGGTGGCCGTGTAGTCGAAGGAATTGACGCTGTTGTCCTGGTCGGTAAAGGCGGTCAACGCTCCTGAAAAGTTCATCCCTTCGGTGGCGGTGACGCGGTCCGGGGTAAACACCAGCCCCGGCGGTGAGACGCTGGCCGTGGCGGCGGCCGTGACGGTGTGCGACGAGGAATCGATCAGCGTGACCGTGATGTTCATCGTCCCGGTCGAATAATACGTGTGGGTTCCGCTGACGGCAAATCCGCCGGAGGGGAGCGCGGTGACGGTGCCTCGCAGGGCCAACGGGGTGTCGCCCCAGTCGATATAGGCCGTGTAGCTGCCGGCGGGGGCGGGCGGGGCATCGTTAAACACCGCCACCACTCCGCTGAAGGAGACATCGGCGACCGGCGAAATAACGCCGCCCAGCGCGGGAAACGGGGTCGTCTGGGCGCTGACGATCTCGCCCAGCAGCCCCTGATCTCCGCCCGCGCCGATGCCGGTGAAGAACAAGGTGGTGGGACCGCCCGCCGTCACTCCGTTGCCGAAGGTCAGTCCGTGCAGCCCGTTAATCGTCAGCGGGTTGCCCGCCGGATTGCTCAACGTGCCCAGATAGGCTCCAGTGCTGGTATCGAAGGCGTTGATTTTTCCGTCACCCGAATTGGCGACGAGCAAGTTGCCGCTGAAGTCGCCGAAATTCTGCGGCGCCACGACCATGCCCCAAGGCTCATCCAGTTTGCCGGCAGGCGCGTTTGGGCCGCCGGCAATCAGCGTTTTTTGGAAGTCTCCGTTGTAGTCGAACGAATCGACGATGCCCTGTCCCACTCCCGGCACGGCATTCTGCTGGCTGCCGTCTTGCAAGGCGTAGCCGACCAGCAGCCGCCCGCCGACGTTGGCGATGTTGTATGGAGCGTATCCGGCGGGCAGGTTCGGGTCGGTGAAGCTACCGGCCAGGGCCACGCGGCCGAAGCTGGAGTTGAACACGTCGATGCGGTTGTCGTGGAAATCGGCCGCATAGAGGTAGTTCTGGCCTCCGGTGTTGGCCAGGGCCATTCCGGTATAGACGGCGCCGCCGGTGGTGGCCGCGGTCTGCGCGGAGGTGGAGGGGGCCGGCGGCGGTACGTTGGCATTCCAGCCCGTGATGTCGCCGCTGGCCGAATCAAACAGAAACGACGCGGGTCCGCTGGCGGCGCCCGAGTGGACGGCAAAGTCGCTGCTGCCATTGGCGACCATGCCGGTGGGCGAACCGCCCGGAATCGTCATCGCCAGCGAGCTGAGCTGGAACGCCGAACCGCCGACGTCGCCTTGGTAGAGCGAAGCGGTGCCGGAACCGCGGTTGGCCAGCCAAAGATCGCCTCCGCTGGAATTGAGGGCGACGCCCCAGGGGCTGTTCAGGTTGGCATCTTGCAGCAACGCGGCGTTGGGCTGATCGGCTGCCAGGCTCAACTGCAGGTAGCCGGTGCTCAGCACGGTCCGCGGTTCCAGGGCTTCCGGACCACGGCGGCGCGCGTTCCCGGCCCGGTTGCAAGATGAAAGAGTGTTTTTTGTGCGTCGTTTCCGCCGGTGCATGTGCAATCCCCAACAATGGAGCCTCGGTCCCCAATCCTCAACAGTAACTACGGAGCCGCCTGCGAGGCAAGCAAAAAGAGCGCCCAGTTTGACTGACCGTGAAATGCGGTGTAGGGTTTCCAAGCCTCGCCGGCTTCGAGAGTCGAAAATCCTGCCCCTGCCCTAGATCCGCCCCCGCCCACCGCGGATCGCCCTGTACGCTGAGGCGTTGCTGTGATGTCTGCGCAGTTATTGGAAGAGCCACGTGCCCGGCGGCTTTGTCGCCGAGAGGCCCCCAAAATCCTCATTATCGATGACGACGACGTGATGGCCGACGTGTTGGGCCAGCGGCTCGGCCGGCAAGGCTATGAAGTCCTGGTGGCGGCGAGCGGGCAGGACGGCCTGTCGCTTGCCCGTCAGCACGTGCCCAGCCTGGTGCTGCTCGACCTGCGGTTGCCGGATGCCGACGGCTTCAATGTTTGCCACGAGCTGGCCGACGCCTCGGAAACGTGTACGATTCCGGTGATTATTCTCAGCGGCATGGAGCGGCCCGACATCATCCGCCGTTCGCGTGCCGCCGGTTGCCAGTATTACGTGCGCAAGCCCTACGACCCGAATGCGCTGCTGATCCTCGTGCAGCACGCCATTGGCGAGAGCAAAGCCTGGTAAGCGGTCCCTCTTGCCTTTGTGCGAGCGCGGCACCATTCTGAGCGATATGTACGAGATCTTCGAGCACACGGCCGATCTGGGGCTGCGCATCCGGGCGGCCGACCTGCCGACGTTGTTCGCCGATGCCGGCCGCGGCCTGACGTCGATCATCGCCGCGAACCTCGACGAGATCCGGCCTGTCACAGAGGTGCCGCTGCGCGTGACCGGCGGCCGCTTGGATCTCATCCTTTTCGATTGGCTGAGCGAGATTTTATATCTGTTTGAATCGGAACACCTATTGCTCGCGCAGTTCGACGTGCGGTTCGCCGACGACGTTTTGCAGGCCACCGCGCACGGCGAACCGCTTGACGAGGCCCGCCATCAGTTGGAGCACGAAGTCAAAGCCATTACCTACCACGGACTCAAGGTCGAACCGACGCCCGACGGTTGGCTGGCGGAAGTGATTGTGGATATATAACGATGGCTAAAGACGCTTACCGCGGACCGCTGGAAAAGGTCAACGACAATCTGTGGCGCATTCCCAAGAGCTACAAGCAGGGCATGCGCGTCGACGGGTTGATCTACGCCAGCGAATCGCTGATGGAGTTGATTCGCGACGATCAGGCGCCCGAACAGGTGGCCAACGTGGCCTTTTTGCCGGGCATCCAGCACGCCAGCCTGGCGATGCCCGACATCCATTGGGGCTACGGCTTCTGCATCGGCGGCGTGTGTGCCACCGATCCCCAGGAAGGCGGCGTGATTTCGCCCGGCGGCGTGGGCTACGACATCAACTGCGGCGTGCGGCTGGTGCGGTCGAACCTGTTCTATCAGGACGTCAAGCCGCACCTCACCGAGCTGGTCGAAGAGATGTTCCGCCAGGTGCCGACCGGTGTCGGACGTTCGGGCAAATATCGCTTCGACGCCCGCGAGCTGAAGCGGCTGATGGCCGAAGGTCCCAGCCGGCTCGTCGAACGCAGCCTGGCCGTGCCCGGCGACATCGACCACACCGAGGCCCGCGGCCGGCTGGAAGGCGCCGAGCCGGAGAACGTCAGCGAGCGGGCTTTGGAACGCGGCAAAGACCAGTGCGGCACGCTCGGTTCGGGCAACCATTTTATGGAGGTGCAGGTGGTCGATGCCGTGTTCGACGACGAGGCCGCCCGCAGCATGGGCCTTTCCAAAGACATGGTCTGCGTGATGATCCATTCCGGCTCGCGCGGGCTGGGCTACCAGGTTTGCGACGATGCCTTGCGGCTGCTGCGCGGCGTGCCGGAGAAGTACGGCATCGATCTGCCCGACCGCCAATTGGCCTGTGCCCCGGTTGAAAGCCACGAAGGCGAGCACTACCTGGGGGCGATGCGGGCGGCGGCGAACTACGCCTGGTGCAACCGCCAGCTTTTGATGTGGCAGGCCCGCGAGACGTTCGAGACGATCTTCGGCCGCCGCTGGGAAGAGCTGCAAATGAACCTGGTCTACGACGTGGCCCACAACATCGCCAAGTTCGAAGAGCACATGATCGGCGGGCGCACGCGCCGGCTGTGGGTGCATCGCAAGGGGGCGACGCGGGCCTTTCCGCCCGATCATCAGGAAGTGCCGCCGAGGTATCGCCGCATCGGCCAGCCGGTGATCATTCCCGGCGACATGGGCCGGGCAAGCTGGGTACTGGTCGGGCAGCAGGGCAGCATGGAGCAGACCTTCGGCACCGCCTGTCACGGCGCGGGCCGCGTGATGAGCCGCACGGCCGCGATCAAGCATGCGCAAGGCCGTCGCATCGACCAGGAGCTGAAGCAGCAGGGCATCATCGCCCGTGCGCGAAGCTGGAAGGGGCTGGCCGAAGAGCAACCGGCGGCCTACAAGGACGTCAGCCTGGTGGTCGACGTGGTCCACCAGGCGGGTCTGGCCAAGAAGGTCGCCCGCATGCGGCCGATCGGGGTCATCAAGGGATAGTCTCCGACCGGGGCACCGAAAAAGCATCATGCATACGCATTAAGCAGCCAGCGCGAAATCAGTACCGTTGGGTGGTGTACTGTCAAAAACCCCGTGTTTCATCGGTGTGGGCAAATTTGCCCACACCGTGCGCGGCCGGGCGGCATTCGGCGGTCGCGCTGGCCGCTGCTTCATTCTTCGGCACGGCTGACACTCGCCCAACCACGCCCCCTGAACCCTTCTCAAGCGACTTTGGACGTGCTTTACTCGGCGCCGATCGGACAATCGCGGCGCAAACAACGGACCACGGACCACGGACCACTAACCACAGCGCCGGCCACAGCACGAACAACGCCACCCAGGTCGTCTTGGTCAGCTCGGCCAGCCCCAGCACGATGCCCACCACGAGCGCGCGGTCCCAGGACGGATCTTTCAGCCATTTCCAAAAGCATTCGCCCGCCGCCACACCGAGCGCCGTCGCCCCGGCGTCGGCATTGATAATCTGGCCATAAGCCAACACATTCGGGCAAAAGCACCACAGCGCGAGCGCCATGATGCCCGCCGCGTCGCCATACAGCTCGCGGGCCCAGCGATAGCATACATAGCCGCCCAAGAGCACGATGGGGATGAGCGCCCAGCGGGCCAGCGTGACCAGCCAAATCACGCGCTCGCCGTTGGCATGCACGAAGTCGTCCATGACGGTGAAGTCCGGCCGCGTGCCGACGCCCTCCGAGTAGCCGCTCCAATCGGTCTTGGCCCCGGCGGCGATCGCCGGCAGCGCCGCGACCATCCGCACCAGCGGCGGATTGACCTTGAACAACGCAAAGCGGCCCAATTCCCAATGGCTGATTCCGGCGGCCAGGTGCGCGGCCTCATCCATGACCGGACTGTGCAGCGCCGCGCTCGTGAGCAGCGCGAGCGCCTGGCCGGCCAGCAGGCAGACAACCGATATTCGGCGAGGCGGCTTCATTCACAACGCATGATAACCGACC
>DATLUO010000120.1 GCA_035533075.1 Pirellulales bacterium
GTTGGTGAAAGAGGTCAACTATCGCGCGAAAGGCACGGAGATGTTCTGGAACGATCCTGAAGGAGGCGAGGCGATCCTGCAGGTCCGTGCCGCAGCCTTGAGCGACGACGACCGACTCGTCCGCCACCTCGACAGCCGCCCGGCTGCCCTTTCACTCGTCGGCCCAAATCATCTAAAGTGACAGCGGAAACTTGCAAAAGCTGACATGCACGCGATGGTGAATAAGATTCGTCCGGCTGCGGGTAGGCCACCCAATCTCTTTCACCATCCAGGCGAGCTGGATGGGGTCGAGGGCCCAATCGTCGTCATCCGTATAGACCGCCATCTCCTTCACCATCGAGGCAAGCTCGATGGGGTCGAATGAGGTTCGGCCGGGCGTGCTTACCACCAGCTTTGGCTGCTGGTTTTCGGCCGAAAGCAATCTCTGTCTGAGCCGGCTTTAGCCGGGCTTCTGTGGTGCATAATGCCACCAGCTTTAGCTGGTGGTCGCGACCGAATGATTCCCTTGTCAGCCGGCTTTAGCCTGGCTTCTCATCCCTGGCTTTAGCCTTGCTGGGGAGAGGTTTCAAGTGGACGCGCGCGGTCGAGAAGCACGGCTGAAGCCGGCTCCGATAGAGATTTGGATGGTGCCGCCCCCACCGGCTAAAGCTGGTGGCAGACGACAAAAAGCCCGGCTGAAGCCGGCTCAACCAATATCTTTTTCGTGTTGTGGCGACCATCGGCTGAAGCCGGTGGCCGGACGGGAGCCGCTTATTAGCTAGCGCTAACTAGGAAAACATGCCGTCGTGGCCGACGGCGTCGAAGGCGTGCGGGAAGTGTTCGACGGTCGGTTTGCCGCGGCCCGCCGGCCAGGTGATGGCCACCACGTCGAACCGGGCAGGGTACTCCAACAAACCGTGTCGCCGCAGGTAGGCCACGGCCAACCGGGTCAGCCGCCGCTGTTTGTCGTCGTCGACCGCGTCGGCCGGGTGGCCGGCATCCTGGGAGCGGCGCGTCTTCACCTCGACGAACACGACCGTGCGTCCGTCGACGGCCACCAGGTCGAGCTCGCCTAGCGCGGCCCGGCTGCCGCGGGCCACAATGCGGTATCCTCGCCGGCGCAAGTGCCGGGCCGCCAAGGCTTCGCCCCGTTGTCCGAGCGTCGCCGGTCGGAACCAACGTTGCCAACTCCGGGCGAGCCACGCACGGCCGAACATGGTGCGGTTCCCGCCAGCGCTTATTGCTGCTTGCCGGCTTCTTCTTTCTGATCGCCGCGCCGTTCGCGGAGCCGCACGGCCTTGCCGACCCGGTCGCGGAGGAAGTAAAGCTTGGCGCGGCGCACCACGCCCGAACGCTTGACCTCGATCTTGGCGATCCGCGGCGAATGCAGCGGAAACTTGCGCTCGACGCCTTCGCCCTGCACGATGCGGCGGACGACAAACATCTCGCGGGTGCCCGAACCGCTGCGGGCGATCACCACGCCGTTGAAAATCTGGATGCGTTCCTTTTCGCCTTCCAGAATGCGCGTGTGAACATCGACGGTGTCGCCGATCTTGAAGTCGGGCAGTTCCGCCTTGAGGTGCGGCTTTTCCACCTGGGCAAGTAGTTGCTGGCTCATAAAATGGGTCCTTTCTGTGTCGTAATCGTTTCTGGATAAGTTGTAGGGTGGGACCAGCGAGCTTGCGAGCGCCGGCCCACCGTCAAAGGGTTCAGGGTTCAGGGTTCAGGGTTCAGGCGCGCCCCGTAGCGGCCAATGTCCGCCGCACTTTGCGTTGGGCCGGCGCGAGTTGGTTCCACCTTAGGGCCTTCCTGAACCCTGAACCCTGAACCCTCTCACGCCGGCGCTCGCAAGCTCGCTGGTCCCACCCTACGTTTTTTTATCTCTTCGTTCCCGCGTCCGCTTCAAACTTTGCTCTCGCCGCCAACGGGCAATCTCGCCGTGATTGCCGCCGATCAGCACTTCCGGCACTTCGTGGCCACGGAACTCCCGCGGCCGCGTATACTGCGCCCCTTCCAACAGCCGATCGTCGCCTGAAAACGAATCCTGTTTGTTGCTTCGTTCGTCGCCCAGCACGCCGGGCACCAGGCGAAGCACGGCGTCGATCACCACCATCGCCGCCACTTCGCCCCCGTTCAACACAAAATCGCCGATCGAAATCTCGTCGGGGTGAAGGATCGCCTGCACCCGCTCGTCGAACCCTTCGTATCTGCCGCACAACAGCATCAGCCGCCGCTGGCCGGCCAACTCTTCGACCACCGACTGGTCGAGCCGCCGCCCCTGCGGCGACAGCAGCACCAAGTGACCGGGCTCGTCCGTCTGCGCGGCCACGGCCTCGACGCACTCGACGACGGGCTTGACCATCAGCACCATGCCCGGCCCGCCGCCATACGGTCGATCATCGACCGATTTGTGCCGCCCCTCCGCCCAATCGCGGATGTTGTGCAGCCGCACCTCGACCAGCCCGCGTTCAATCGCCAGGTTCAACAAGCTCTGACTCAGGTAGCCCGGAAACATTTCGGGAAACAGAGTCAGCACGTCGAAGCGCATGGATGATTGAAGTCGTGAACGTCGCTCCGGAGTCCCGGCGCGCCGGGATTCCCCGGCAGTCCAGCACCCAATGCGACGGCCTAGGAACGCCATCCTCCCGAGTGCGGAGTGCCGGGCTACTTTATTCGCGGGTCGCCTCCGGTGCGCTGCTGGCTTCCGCAGCCACTTCCGGCGTCGGTTCGGCGGCCACTTCCGGCGACGCTTCCACAGGCGCCTCGGCCGCGGCTTCGCCCTTCGGCTTGGGCACGTACACCGGTTCGGGCGGCGGCGGCACCTCTTTGGGCATCGCCAGCCGCTCGCGGGCCGCTTGCTGCGCCGCCAACTTGATGCCGGCCGGTCCATACTTCTTGATAAACACCTTCACATTCTCGCTGGGCTGGGCGCCCACGCTTAGCCAGTACGTCAGCCGCTCATGGTTGAGCGTGACGCGGGCGTCGGTGTCGGCGATCATCGGGTCGTACGTGCCCAGCTCTTCCAACACTTTGCCGTCGCGCGGGCTGCGCGAATCGGTGGCGCAAATGCGGAAAAACGGCCGGTGCTTCCGGCCCATCATCTTCATGCGAATCTTGACTGCCAAGTTATCTCCTTCAAGTTTGTGGTCCGTGGTCCGTGGTCCGTCGTCAGTGGTCGGTGACCGCTACGGACCACGGACCACGGACTATCTTCTTTTCTTCTGCTCCCGCGTGCGCTTGCGGGCCTCTTTTTCGCGCTGCTTGCGAAGCTTGTTTCGCTCATCGCTCGTCAGACGCTTGCCGGTGCCCACCTTTTTCTTGGTCAACATGCCGCCCGGATCGAACAGCCCCTGCTTCTGCAACTGTTGCACTTCGCGCATGCGTTCGCGCATGCCCAGGCCCGACATCCGCTTCATGACGTCGGCCATGACGTCGAACTGTTTCACGAGCTGGCTGATCTCGGCCGGATCGACGCCGGCGCCCGCCGCAATCCGTCGTCGCCGGCTGGCGTCGATGATCCGCGACGGGTTCCGCCGCTCGTCGGGCGTCATCGAGTCGATGATCCCCCGCAGCCGACGCATGTCGCCCTCGGCGTCGACGTCGCCCATCATGTCTTTCAGGGCGCCCATACCCGGAATCAAACCCATGACCTTTTGGAGCGGGCCGAGCTTGCCGAGTTGCCCCATCATGCGGCGGAAATCGTCGAGCGTAAACTCGCCTTTGCGCAGCCGCTCTTCCTGACGGGCCATCTCGTCCTGGTCGAACTTTTCTTGGGCCTGCTCGACCAACGAGACGATGT